>JAHIKS010000113.1 GCA_018897475.1 Candidatus Altarchaeota archaeon | reverse complement strand
AGCCAGTTGGGGTTACGCTCCAGAGAGATCATGATGTCAACACTGCTTACTCAGCAGAAAAGAGGACGAAACCCATTTGAGTTCGTGTTAAATGGGATTGAAAAACACAACCTCAGGTACCACATAAGCTAAATAGTTACGATTATTCTTTCCAATTAACTATTCAATAGTATTTACTACCTACTCCCCGACCACCTTGTAGACAACGTCGTGGGGCCTTACCCTGCCTGCCACCTTCATGCCGATTTCATGTCCCGTCTGTGCGGTCTGGACTGACCCGTGCTCAACCTGCATGGAATCGACCGTCTGCTGGACGTTGGTTGTGTGTCCCTCAATAGAAATCTTGTCTCCCACGGACAGGCTACCCTCGGTAATCTTTATGCCAGCAACCATGGGCTTAGCAAAGTAGGTAAATACCTCCCCGACCTTCTGCTTTTCAGCCATCTTAGCACCTCTTTATATTATTGGATTATATAAAAATTAGCCGAGTTCCCTAATTCTGGCCTCGCCCTTGATTTCCTCCATGACTTTCAATGTGCCTTCCGGAACTAAATCCTCCCACACCTCTCCAGCGAGAATTCTCCGCCTGATTTCGGTGCCGGAGTAGTTGCCGCGGTCGAAGAATGGGGTTTCTCTCACCTTGCAGCCGGCCTCCTTGAATAGATGCCTCTCAAGCTCGGCGTTCGTATAGACGGAATCGAATTCCGGAATTATTTCTTTGACGTGAGATACCCAGATTTCGTTGTTGTTTATATCGGGGATTTCGAATATTTCGAATGTTATTTCCGCTAGTGAACTCTCAATCATCCTTCTCCTTTCGGCTGCCGAAAAGGGGTTCTCCCGGGTGTTGGACTCCTGCGAGCTGCCTATCCCTATGATTATTGAATCGGCCTCCCTGGCTGCGAATTCTATCAGCCGGAGATGTCCAAGGTGAAACGGCTGGAATCTCCCTATAATCAATGCACGCATGTTAGAATTTAGGCGTGCATTCTAATATTAATGCACAGATAACAATGAGGATACAATATCATTGAAGAATGGAACGCATAGAGGTACTGAGGAGGGAGATAGACGGAATCGACAAGGGAATCCTGGAGCTGCTGGAAGAGAGGGTGAAGGCAGCGAAGAAGATTGGGGAGATTAAGAGAGAGAAAGGGATGGAAATCGAAGATGTTGATAGGGAGGGGGAAATTCTGGATAATATTCTAAATTCAACGAATCTGAACAGAGAATTTGTAGGGGATTTGTTCAGGAAGATAATCGAATATTGCAAGAATGAAGAGTAAGGTCGCTGTTCTGGGGCCCAAGGGCACGTTCACGGAGATTGCCGCGAGGAGGGTATTCCCGGAAGGGGATTTCATTTATTGTGATACGGTGGATGAGGTCTTCGACAGGGTTGATTCGGGAATGGACTTTGGCGTTGTTGCAATAGAGAATTCCCTGGAGGGCAGCGTTAATGTGACGATGGATTGCCTACTGGACTATGACGTCAGGATTTGGAAGGAACTCGTCATGGATATAACTCTGTGCCTCGCAGCGCCTCCCGGGACAAAAATGGAAGATGTTGAAGTTATAGCCTCCCATACCCATGCCCTGGCGCAATGCAGGAAATTCCTACATGGGGGGCTTCCCAAGGCGAAATTGCAGAGGAGTGAGAGCACCTCTGCGGCGATGAAGGGGGTGAAGGAGATTGAAGGGGGGGCTGCCATCGGCTCCAGGGAGACCGCTGAGTCCTACGGGCTTGAGATTCTCGAGGACGGCATCGAGGACGCGGAGAGCAAGACCAGATTCGTTGTCATATCGAAGAATTCGGATAAGGGAAATAAGACCTCAATCATAGTCACGCTGAAGGACGAGGCAGGGGCGCTCCATAAATTCCTCAAGGAATTCGCAGATGCAAAGATTAATCTAACAAAGATAGAGTCCCGCCCCTCCAGGAGGAAGCTGGGCGAATATCTGTTCTTTATTGACTTTGAGGGCTCTCTCGAGGATGAGAATGTCAAGGGAGTTATGGATTCCATCAAGGAGAAGACTACTTTTCTGAAGGTTCTGGGAAGTTACTAAAATGCACGTTACGCACCCTCTGGTCAAGCCAGAGGCTATAAAGCTGAGGAGCTATCAGGAGGCCGTTGTTGCCAGAGCGATAGACAAAAATACCTTGGTTGTTCTCCCTACTGGCCTGGGGAAGACTATAATTGCGGCGATGGTTGCGGCGCACAGGCTGTACAAATTCCCCAGCTCTAAGATTTTATTTCTTGCTCCAACCAGACCTCTTGTGGTTCAGCATGAGAAAATGTTCAGGGGGATTCTCACCCCTGATGAAATGGTAACGATTACAGGAATGGATGCAATTTCAAAGAGAAAGGAATTGTGGAATTCCAACCAGCTGATTTTCTCTACTCCCCAGACCATAGAGAACGACATCTACAGGGGGCTTGACCTGAAGGACGTCAGCCTTGTAATCTTTGACGAGGCCCACCGCGCAGTGGGCAGCTATGCCTATGTCGCTATAGCCGAGGAGTATATGAAGAAGGCCAATGAGCCGCTGATTATGGGACTTACTGCTTCACCCAGCTCCGACAGGGAAACGGTCGAGGCCATAAGGAAGAACCTCTTCATAGAACGGGTCGAGGCAAAGACGGAGCACGACGCCGATGTTAAATCACATATCCAGAAGACGAAGATTGAATGGCTCAGAGTCGAGCTGCCTTCTGAGTTTAAGAGTGTCAAAAAGCTTATAGAGGACATCCTCAGGGACGACATAAGGGAATTGAAGAGGAGGCAGTACCTCAACAGCGCGAGTCTGGCTTCCATAAACAAGAGAGCTCTCCTTAACGTGCAGGCTGAGATAAGGAAGGAGATTACGCAGGGGATGGACTCCTATGTTCCTGCTTCGCTTGTGGCTTCCGCCATAAAGATTAACCATGCCCTGGAGCTTCTGGAGACGCAGGGTATCTCTTCTCTTGACAGCTATCTTGAGAGAATGCGAAAGCAGAGAAGTAAGGCTATTAAGAGGTTGTTCATGGACGAGAGGATGAGGAATCTCGTAAAGGTGGTGCATGATTTAAGAGTCATGGGCGTAGACCATCCAAAGCTGGACGAGCTTGTAAGGGTCGTGAAGGAGAACGATGATAAAAAGATTATAATCTTTACCCAGTACAGGGACTCCGTCGACAAGATAATCGAGAGGCTGAACGAGAATGACATTCTTGCCCATGAATTTATCGGGCAGGCCTCCAGGGGGGGGAAGAAGGGGATGACACAGAAAAGGCAGGTTGAGGTTCTTGAGAATTTTAAGGAAGGGAAATATACCGCCCTGGTCGCTACCTCTGTTGCGGAGGAGGGCATTGATATTCCTAGAGTGGATATAGTTATATTCTACGAGCCCGTTCCCTCAGAGATAAGAACGATTCAGAGGAGGGGCAGAACAGGAAGGAACAGTGCCGGGAACGTCTTTGTTTTGATGGCCAAGGGAACGAGGGACGAGGCCTATTACTGGTCCTCGCTGCATAAAGAGAGGAAGATGGGTAAAATTGTCAGGGAGATGAGGGACGACATTGACAAGGATGCGGGACAGCAGAGCCTGCTCAAGTATCAGTTCAAGGACAAGAGTGATCCAGAGGCCGATATAATGGTATATGTCGATGTCAGAGAAAGAAATACGAGAATTCTCAAGGTACTGAGAGATAAGGCAAAAGTGGAGCTGAGGCAGCTTCCCGTCGGTGACTTCATCCTGAGCGACAGGGTTTGCTGCGAGAGGAAGACCAAGGCGGACTTTGTACAGTCCATAATCGATAAGCGGCTTCTGGCGCAGGCAAGGGAATTATCGAGTAATTTCGAGATTCCCATCCTCATACTGGAGGGTGACGGTGATCTCTACTTGCTGAGGGATATTCATCCAAATGCAATACGGGGCGCTCTCGCTTCTCTAGCAATAAATTTTGGAATTTCCATAATTCCTACGAGGGATGAGGAGGATACTGCTAATTTTCTCTATACCGTTGCCAAGAGGGAACAGGATTACGAGAAGAGAGAGATAGTTTTGAGGGGGGAGAAGAAGCCGCTGCTGCTTGATGAGAGGCAGCGCTACATCATAGAGTCTCTGCCAAATGTTTCGGCGGTTCTTGCAAAGAGGCTCCTGGAGGAATTCGGGAGTGTGAGGGGGGTGATTAATGCGTCAGAGAAGGAGCTGATGAACATCGAGGCCATAGGCAAGGGGAAGGCGGGGGAAATAGGCAAGGTTGTAAGAAGCAGATACACAAAAAGAAAGTAAAAATTTATATAAATATTCATAAGATAAAGATTAATTAAACTCTTTAAAATGGTAGAAGGCGCTCAAAAACCAACGAATAAGGAGGCGGAACTCCAGAAGAAGGAGGAGGAACTCCAGAAGAAGGAGGTAGACCTCAGGAGGAAGGAGGATAAGCTCAGGGAAGAGAAGGAAGACATAGAGATGTTCTTTGAGGAGGAGATGGACCTGGAGAAGAGAAGGGCAGAGCTTATGAAGATGGAGAGGGACCTGGAAAGGCAGAAATACTCCTTGGAGAGCATGAAGCCCGAGAAGGAGAGCGCGGATCTGGAATTAAAAGAAAAGGAAAATTCACTGAAGAAGAAAGAGGTCAAGGTAAATAAAGAGCGGGAAGGGATGGAAAAACTGAAGAGTGAGATTGAAGCAAGAGAGGCACAATTGAAGGCGAGGGAGGATGAGGTTAAGAAGAAGGAGGAAGAGATTGCAAAGGATAAAACAGCTGTTCGCGAGGTTGAAAAGGAGCGCAAGAAGATTGAGGGAGTGAAGAAGTCCATTGAGGGTAAGGAGGGTAGTTTAAGGGTCAAAGAAACAAAGCTCGAGAAGGAAAAGGTAAATCTTGAAAAGAAAAGGGAGGAATTGAGAGCCAAGGAGGAGGAGATAGACTCCGAGGAGAAGCGCCTTGGTGAGATAGAGGACGAGCTGAGGAAGGAGGTCGGGCGGCTTGAAGGCCTTCTCGTAGAGGGAGATACTGAGAAGAAGGCGCCTGAGGACGCTAATGAGCCTGAAAAGGGGCAGCCGGAAGAGGTTCCTGAGGAAGAATTACCCCCCGAAGCTGTTGAGGAAGAGGTTCCTGAGGAGCAGCCCCCGGAAGAAGAGCCTGCCGAGGAAGCCCTACCTGAGGAAAATGCTGCTGAGCCTGTGGAAGAGGCGCCTCCTGAGCCCGTGGAAGAATCTCCTGAGGAGCAACCAGAGGAAGCACTGCCTGAGGAAGCTGAGGAATTGCCTGAAGAAGTGCCTCCCGAGCCTATGGATGAGGAACAGCCACCCGAGGAGGTTGAAGAAGCTCCTGCTGAGCCTGTGGAGGAGGAAGTGCCTCCTGAGCCTGTAGAGGAAGCACTGCCTGAAGAGGTTCCTGCAGAAGAACTGCCCCCGGAGCCGGTTAAGGAAGAGTTGCCTCCCGAGCCCGTTAAGGAGAAGAAGGAACAATCAGATGATGAGATAGCAGAGAAGCTGAAGGAGGAGGTAGCCGGTAAAAAGGCAAAAACGCTGATGGAGGGGGAGGATAGGACCGCTGACGACCTCTTTGAATTGATAAGGAGTAAGAGAACGATGAAGATGAGGAAGGCCGCTGAATTGCTCAATGTTACCGAGGAGGAGATTAACGAGTGGGCCGATGAATTGAGGAACAGAGGCATGATTGAGGTACATCCAAGGTTTCTTGGAGGAATAGACCTAACGCTCACAAAGGACACGCTCAAGAGGGTCAGGAAGTCTGAGGAGGAGGAAAAGATCAAAAAGGTCAGGGATGAGCTTGACCGATTGAGGAAGGAGGAAAAATCAAGACAGGGGAATGCTGAAGAATAACATGTCGGTTAAGATTCTTTTTCTGAATTCGGGTGGTTGTGCTTGGGGTAAATGCCTGTTCTGCGGTTATGGAAGAATTCAGGGTAAGAATCCGTCCGCGGATGGGCTTAAGAAGGAATTCGACTCTTTCTTTTCCGGGCTTGATGGAGTCAGCCATGTTAAGGTCTTTGGCTCGGGAAGCTGGCTTGACAGCAAGCAGGTTCCGGGAGAGGCGAGGACCTATTTTATCGGTCTGTGCAGGAAGGGGGGTGTGAAGAAGCTTACTGTTGAATCGAGACCGGAATTCATAACCAAGGAAGGGTTAAAGGAATTCAAGGATATTGATTTTGAGATTGCAATAGGGCTTGAGACTGCAGACAATAGAATTCTCGAGAAGATAGCAAAGGGATTCCAGGTTGAGGACTTTGCGGCCGCTGCCAGGACCGTGCATTCTGCCGGGGGCCTGGTGAGGACCTACCTCCTGGTCAATCTGCCCTTCGTCAGGGATATGGAAGGGGAGCTTGAGAAATCGGTTGACTGCGCTCTCAAGCATTCGGATTCCGTCGTGCTTATAAATTTACTGCCGCACGGGAACTGCCCGCTGTTTGGGATGTGGCTCAGGGGCGAGTGGAATTTCCTGAATAAGAAAGAATTCCTTCAAATCGTTGAGAAATGGAAAAATAACCCGAAGATTGAATTCGATGCTGAAACCTTCAGGTTTGTGCCGAAATTCCCCAGGGAATTGAGGGATAGTCTTGTAGGGGTAGGGGAGAATTTTCTGACTCATCCACACTTTGAGGTCTGGCAGAACTATCTCGTCAGGTGGTATAATCCGGGGAGGGAAATTGTTCTCTTTCTGCCGTGCAGCTACAAGAAGCCCTACTCAGAGTCAGAGACGCACCGGGGGATAGCGGGTGTCCTTGGGGGGCTTGGGCTGAGGGGCAGCATTCACGAAGTAATGCTCAGTAATGCCGGCCTGGTCCCGAGGGAATTCGAGAATCTCTACCCCTTCAATGCATACGACTGGGACGAGAGGCAGGAGACGGAGGAGATTAAGGGGAGGTATATTGAGGTGACTACTAGAAGGATAGAGGACTACCTGAAGGCGCATCACTACAGGAGAATCCTCTGCTTCCTGAAGTATGACTCGGAGAGTTATCAGGCGCTGGAGATGGCCTGCGATTCATTGGATATTAAATTCACCAACTTATTATCAAAGAAAACGTATGATAAGATTAAGGATGGAAAGCGGCCCCTTCAGTCGGAAGAGGGGCTCTCCGACCTTGAAGCGGGTTTGAAAGATGAGGCTGTGCAGGTTTAAAGTTGGTGGGAAAGAAAGGTTTGGAATCTATTCTGAAGGTGAGATTAGAGGAATAAAGGGAAACCTATTCAGTCCTGGAAAAGAAACTGGAAAAACCTACAGAGAGGATGAGGTTGAATTCCTCCCTCCAACGCAGCCGACGAAGATAGCATGCATCGGCTTTAATTTTATGAAGCACAGAGACGAGCTGAAAGATATTGCAACGGATGAACCAACCATCACTCTCCTGGCTGCGAACAGTGTCACAGGTCATAACCGCGATATATTGCTACCGGAAATCTCGAAGAAGGTAGACCATGAGGCAGAGCTTGGTGTCGTTATCGGAAAGAGAGGCTACAGGATTGAGAAGCCAAAGGAGCACATCCTTGGCTACACCATAGTCAATGATGTGACTGCCAGGGATATAGAGCACGAGATGGTTCAATGGTCTCCTTCAAAAAGCTTTCCGGGCTTCTGTCCAGTGGGGCCGTGCATAAACACGGAGCTGGATGCCAGGAATTTAAGAATTCAATGCAGAGTTAATGATGAAGTAAGGCAGGATTCGAGAACGGGGGGGATGATTTACTCTCCAGAGGAGTGTGTAAGGTTTGTCAGCAAATTCATGATTCTGGAGCGGGGGGATTTGATAGCTACAGGGACCGTTCCAGGAATTGGTAGGCTGGAAGACGGTGATGTGGTCGAGGTTGAGATTGACGGAATCGGAGTATTAAGGAATTTCATGAAAAAAGAATGAAGATTATTCCTGCAGTCGATATAATGGATGGCGAGTGTGTGCAACTCGTTGGAGGGAATCCCGATACTAAGAAGAGCTACGGGAACCCTGTCGATATGGCGAAGAGGTGGGTTTCGCAAGGGGCCAAGATGCTCCATGTTGTAGATTTGGATGCTGCTCTTGGCAGAGGGGATAACACAGAGACTGTGATGGATATAGCCCACTCCGTTGATGTGCCGATACAGCTTGGGGGAGGTATCAGAAGCATGGAGAAAGCAGAATTCCTCCTCAATTCTGATATTGGCCGGATAATCCTGGGGACACTGGCGATTAATGATTATTTTAATGAATTTAAAATTTTGAAGGAATTGAACCGGAATTTTGGGGACAGGGTCATCGCTGCTGTGGATTCGAAGGATGGAAACATGGTTGTCAAGGGCTGGCAGGAGAAGACGAAGCTGAAGGCCCAGGATTTTATGAAGAAGGCCGATGGCCTGGTATGGGGTTTTCTCTATACGGACGTGAATGTCGAGGGGAGGATGGAGGGAATAAATATCAGTTCAATAGAAACCGTCCTGTCATCTACAAAGAAACCAGTTATCATCTCTGGTGGAATATCCAACGAAAAAGATATAAGAATTCTGGACGATGTGGGTGTCTGGGGTATAGTTCTTGGAAAGGCGCTGTATGAAGGCCGCATAAAGCTATAATAGAAAGGTTTTTATAGTGAATTCAGTTAAATTAATAAATAACCCATGTTGCATTACTTGGGGTGATATAAGATGAGATATACTATGACTGGGTATGGTGCAATTGTGATTGGCATATCAATAATTATGATGTCCATAATCGCCGCATCCATGGGAACACCAATTGCTGTTATGAGGTCAAAGGCGCTGATGAGCTTTGGCGGATTTATGGTTGCTCTTGGTTTCGTAACCTCTGGTTGCTTTTCGAAGGACTCTGATGAGGTCAGGGCCGGAATGTCAATAGCTGGTGCGATAGTGATTGTCGGCACCATGATGCTAATTTAATAATAAAACTAAACGAAAATGGATAGAAGTATGATGACAGGATATGCAGTAGTGATAATGGGTGTTGTCATTGTGATGTACGCCATAGCTGCTGCAGCGACAGGACAACCACTTGCCGAGAAGAATGCTGGTGCTCTCTTGAGCTTTGGCGGATTTATAACGGCCATTGGTTTTATAACCGCCGGGTTTTGGTCCACTGAGAATGAGGTTCTCAGGACAGGGCTTCTGCTGATAGGTGGGGCCACTATAATTTCGATGATGTTCCTGCTCTGACAGGGCATCAGTCAAGGGCAATAAAATGAAGCATTTAATGACGGGATACGCGGCAGTGATTATAGGTCTGGCAGTGATTATGTTCTCCCTGGTAGGGATTGTTGCGGGAGCGCCGGCCGCCATAGCAAAGTCAAAGGGTATGATGGGCTTTGGTGGCTTTATAGCTGCCTGGGGCTTCATTACTGCTGGCTGTTTCTCAAAGGATGAGCCAGGTGAGGTCAGAGCTGGATTGATAATAGCATCATCAGTAACAATTCTGGCAACAATAATGCTCATTTAAGGGGCTTTTATTACTTCTTTTTCATTTTCTATTATGCTTATTGATGTTCACACGCACCTGGACTTTCCGCAGTTTGATTCTGACAGGAAAGAGATAGTCGGAAAGGCATCTGAGGATGGAATTCTTATAATAAATTCTGGAATTGGTCCTGAGGGAATTGAAAAAACGATAAATCTTATTGAGAAACATGAGGGAATTCTCGCAACCCTTGGTTTAAGTCCGCAGGAATTCGATTCTGGTGTGATTGATGAAACGATTAGATTAATCAGAAAATACAAAAACAGAATTGTCGGGATTGGGGAGGTGGGCCTGGACTATTACTGGATAAAGGAGCCGGAGAAGAGGGGGAGGGGGATGGATAATTTCAGGAGATTCATCTCACTTGCGAAGGAATTAAGTCTCCCTTTGGTTGTTCATTCAAGGGATGCCGAGAATGAGATGGTAGAGGAGCTGACGGCCCAGGGCATAAAAGCCCTCTTGCACTGCTTTGGCGGCAGTGCTGAACTGGGTAAGAAGGCAATCTCCTTCGGTTGCCTTGTCTCCATACCCACGTCGGTGGCATATTCAAAGAGGAAACAGGAACTTGTGGGGGAAATCCCTCTCGAGGCAATGGTTCTTGAATCAGATGCTCCCTATCTGGCCCCGACCCCGAGGGAGAGGAATACTCCGCTGAACATCAGGATTGCAGCCAAGAAGATTGCTGAGATTAAGGGAATTGAGTATGACAAAGTGGCTGAGATTACAACAAGAAACGCGAGAGAGTTCTTTAACTTAAGGTTTTAGCCCCATAATATAAGACTATAAAATGTCGGAGATGACCTACGAAAAGGCGGGAGTCAGCATCAGAAGAGAGGAATTTGCTGTAAAGAAGATAGGCAAGATTCTCGACAGCACGTTCAAGTGCAGGGAGAATAGGGTTGGCAAGGTGATGGAGGACATCGGTGCCTTTGCCAACGTTCTGGACATGGGGGAATTTGCACTTGCCATTGCAACCGATGGCGTGGGCTCAAAGGTCCTTGTTGCCCAGGAGCTCGAGAAGTACGACACCATAGGTATAGACCTGATTGCGATGAACGTTAATGACGTTATATGCCTTGGCGCAGAGCCCGTCGCAATGGTGGACTATCTAGCATTGCAGCAGGTAGAACCAAAGATGACGAGCGATATTGCAGCGGGGCTCTGTGAGGGGGCCAAACTAGCCTCGATAGCCGTCGTCGGTGGAGAGACCGCAACCCTCCCGGAAGTAATCTGCGGTATAGAAAAGCGGGGTTTTGATTTAGCAGGAACCGTTATCGGTATCGTAAAGAAGGATAGGATAATAACGGGCGAGAATGTTGCCCCGGGTGACCACATCCTGGGCCTTGAGAGCTCTGGGATACATTCAAACGGCATGACACTGGCAAGGAAATTATTGCCTAAGAATTTCTGGTTCGAGCTCCTCAAGCCGACAAGGATTTATGTAAAGGAGGTTATGGAATTATTGCAGAAATTTAAGGTTCATGGTCTTGTGAATATAACAGGCGGAGGATTCACGAATCTGCAGAGGGTTACGGAACATGGATTTCTTCTTGACGAGATGCCTGAGCCGCAGATGGTCTTCAAGAAGATGCAGGAGCTGGGCAATATTTCTGACAGGGAGATGTACAGGACCTTTAACATGGGCATCGGATTCTGCCTGATTGTGGATAAAGAAGACTCCGAGAAGATTCTGGAGGAGTATGGGAAGGAGTATAAGATTAAAAAAATAGGCTCCGTTGTCGAGGAGAAGGGAGTCACGGTAGTAAAAAACGGTGAGAAGATAGCGCTGGATTGATTTTTTAGATACTATTTCGAATAAATAAGGGTTAAGATGCCAATTAAGGAAGTCGACAAGATATGGATGAACGGCAAGCTGGTTGACTGGAAGGATGCGAAGATTCATGTTCTGACGCACGCCTTGCATTACGGCTCCGGAGTATTTGAGGGAATCAGGTGCTATAAAACGGATAGGGGACCTGCCGTCTTCCGGCTCAGGGAGCACATGAAGAGGCTGGAGAATTCAGCAAAGATATACATGAAGGAGATTCCCTACTCCGTTGATGAGCTTTGCAAGGCAACCAAGGATTTAATAAAGGCCAACAAGCTGGATGCTTGCTACATAAGGCCTATAGCGTACAGGGGCTACGGAGAGATGGGACTCAACCCCACGAACGCTCCGGTTGATGTCACTATAGCTGTCTGGCCGTGGGGCACCTACCTAGGAGAGGATGGGCTCAAGAACGGCATAAGGGCAAAGATTTCCTCGTTCCAAAGGATATCGCCGAATATACTGCCTTCCGGAGCCAAGGCCAGCGGCCAGTATATAAATTCTATACTTGCCAAGCTAGAGGCACTGGATACTGGCTATGATGAGGCGATACTGCTGGATTCCAGGGGCTTTGTCTCTGAGGGCCCGGGAGAGAATCTCTTCATGGTCAAGGATGGAATAATCTACACGCCCCCGGAGCACGCGAGCATCCTGGCAGGCATAACAAGGGACGCGGTCATGAAGATGGCCAGGGACATGGGCTATGAGGTAAAGGAGATAGACATAACGAGAGGGATGCTCTATCTTGCAGATGAGGCATGGTTCACAGGAACTGCAGCGGAGCTGACGCCCATAAGGGAGATAGACGGCAGGAAGATAGGCAAACCAGGGCCCATAACCAAGAAGCTGCAGGAGAAGTTCTTCGACACAGTCAAGGGTAAGGTCAAGGAGTACGAGGATTGGCTGGATTATGTTTAGAATTCCCTAACCTTAGCCACCATTCTCAACAACAGTGCCAGTGAATTTCTTTCCTTCTATCGCGTTCTTCAGGTTCTTTAGGTCCCTGCCGTTGACGAAGATTGTCCTTGTCTTTGAGCGCTGGATTATCTTTGCTGCAAGGATGTCGACCAGCTCGTATTTTCCTGCCCCTGCTGAGTAGGACTTGACCATGTCGACCAGCTTATCGATGGGGATTCTCTCGTAGCGCTTTGCATCCTTGTGCTTCCCCGGGTCCTTGTCGTAGATTCCGTCAACATCAGAGGCGTTTATGAGGAGGTCGGCGCCGACATACTCCGCCAGAAGGGCAGATACTGCATCGGTAGAATGCCCCGGGTGGGTGCCACCCATAACAACCAACTTACCAAAATCGAAGGCCTTCATCGCAGTCATGAATTCCCTCGGCGGCTCCATGTTTGCTTTGTCTCCTATTGCCGCTGATAGGAGGCGTGCATTCAGTCTGGTGGCTGAGATTCCAATCATGTCGCAGAAGATTTCGCTTGCTCCGAACTCTCTTGCGGGGGATATGTATTTCCTTGCAGTTCTCCCCCCGCCGGTTACGATGGCGATTTTGTGTTTATTGCTGAGCTCGTTTGCTAGCTTTGCGAAGTCCTTTATGTATGCGGTGTCTATGTCGCTAGGCACCAGAATTGAGCCTCCAACCGAGATTACGACTTTCATCTTTTATCACTTCTGTCTTAATCTAATATATGCACGGAAGAGATAAAATAGATGTTCTTGTCTTCGGGGATACGGCAATAGATGACTTTTATGAGGTTGGTTCAATACCAAGAGTCAATGACTCCGCTGATGTTTCGAGCTGGAGGGAATTCTACGGCGGCATGGGCGCCAATACTGCGGTTGTTTCAAGGTCTCTCGGGCTGAGGGCTGCCCTTGTCTCTGTTATAGGTACCGACGTGGAGGGAGAGAACTACAGGAAGTATCTCCAGAACCTGGGCATTGGTCTGGACCTGAAGGGAATTCTCAATGGGGACACGACCAGGTCTATGTTCTTCAAGGAGAACGGGAGGCAGATAAGCTTCTTCTACAAGGGCGTGACAGAGAAGCTGGATGAGCTTGAATTCAGCAAGGAGCTGATAGAGAGGGCCGAGTGCGTCTATATGGCAAGAACATACCTCAATTTACAGAAGAAGGTTTCTTCCGCCTGCAGGAATAAGTTTTTAGTATATAACCCGGGCTATGGAGTATTCGGCTTTGAAAGTATCCCAAAAAAATTCTATCAGATTTTGAAGAACGTGAATGTGCTTGTGCTAAACGACCACGAGTTAAGGCATTTGAAGAAGATGGATTTCAACATCAGCAACAAGCTGGGTCCAAAGGTTTTCATAATAACCAGGGGTGATAAAGGGTGTATGGTCTATTCAAAGGAGGCGCAGATAACAGTTCCAATTTATAAGACGGAATCGGTCGATGCTTCAGGGGCAGGAGATGCATTCAATGCCGGCTTTATTGCAGCGCACCTCAAGGGCTTTGAAACATATGATGCGGTGAAGTTTGCAAATGCAGCAGCAAGTTTCATAGTCGAAAAGTGGGGCTGCCAGACCAACCTGCCGACCTGGGGAATGGTCGAGCAGAGGTATGACAAGATTGATAGGATGTAATTATTTCTTCAGCTTGACCTCTATCTCTATCAGTTTTCTCTCGTACTCCTCGACGAGGTCATCGAGCACCTTCTGGTCTATCTCGCCCTTTTTGAATTTATTCTTGGTTATCTTAATCATCTCCTCGAGCTTTTTCTTCTCCTCGCGAAGTTTCGTTGTCTCGCCCCTCTCGCTTTCTGTATTCAACCCGAGTCTCTTCTTCTCATCCTGAAGCGTCTTCTTTATGTCTGTGACGGAAGGAGTCATTGATTTGAATTGCTCGATATCATCAACCAAATCATCGTATATGTCCCTCTCGCCGCTCTTCTTAATCTGCCTCTCCGCCGAGGAATACCATGGCTTCAGGGAGGAGCTCTTCCTGTCTATCGCTTTCGTGAAGTCTTCCATGGATATCTTTCTTTTTTCCTTGCCCTTCATTGCCTCATCCCAGGGGATTTCTGCCGCCAGTTCGCAGATTGCCTTTATGTCCGAGGACGCATAGCCCTCTGTCATTTCTGCGAGCTTTCTGAAGTCGATGTCGTCCGTTATGGGCTCGTTCTTCGTATGTATCATGAATATGTCCCTCCTTGCGCTCAGGTCCGGCCTCGGGACGTATAGCTGCTGCGTGAATCTACCGGCCCTTCTTAGGGCGGGGTCAATCTCCCATGGGGCGTTTGTTGCACCGATAATCATAAGGCTCTCCCTCGTCTTGAAGCCGTCCATTTCCGTGAGGAAGGAATTCACCAGTCTCTTTTCGGACGTTGTGGATGATTCCCTTCTGCCCCCTATCGCGTCAATCTCGTCGAAGAAGAGAATTGCTGGAACGTTCTTGCTGGCCCTATCGAATATGTCCTGGATATTCTTCTCTGACTCGCCGACCTCTTTTGAGAGAACATCGGTAAGCTTTACGTTGAAGAACGTGACTTCGCACTCCCCCGCTGTTGCTCTTGCGATATATGTCTTCCCGCAGCCCGGCGGGCCGTACAGGAGAATTGCCCCCCCGACCTTCTTTTTGAATTCCTTTGCCAGCTCTGGTTTCTTCAGAGGATATATTATGTTTTTCCTTATCTCCTCCTTTACGCCCTCCATGTCGCCGACATCCGAGAAGTTTATCGAGGGCTTTTTTACTTCGTCTACTCCGCCGCCGTATTTTATGATATAGTCTGAGAATTCTTCAAAGACGCCCATTTCACCGCTCTTTTTCAGTTCCTTCTGGGCAAGTTTGAACCAGGGTATGAGGGAGGATTTCTGATTATTTATGGCAGCCAAAAAATCATTCATGGAGGCCTCCCTTCTTTCTCCGCCCTTGACCGCCTCCTGCCAGGGGATGTTGATTGCTGCATCGCAGATTGCCTTTATGTCCGAGGATGCATAGCTGTCTGTCATTTCCGCGAGCTTTCTGAAGTCTATGTCCTTGGACGCCTTTCTCTTCAGGGTATGCTTCTTGAACAGGGCCTCCCTGGTTTCAGGGGTCGGCGGGGGAACAAAGATGTGCCTGGTGAACCTTACAGACCTGCGTAATGCGGGGTCTATGTTCCAGGGGGCGTTTGTTGCCGCTATTATCAAGACGTTCTCGTGCAGTGTCTCTACACCGTCCATCTCCATCAGGAACTGGTCTATCTCCATCTTCTCCTCATACTGTGTTGCCCCGGTTCTCCTGCCCCCGATGGCATCCAATTCATCAAAGAAGAGTATGGATGGGGCGTTCTTCTCCGCCTCCACGAAGACTCTGTGAAGGCTCTCCGCCTCCTCTTTTGTCCCTTTCCCGATTATTTCACTGATGTTTATGTTAAAAAAGTTCACACCGCACTCTCCGACGGTTGCCCGGGCTATGTATGTCTTCCCGCAGCCCGGCGGGCCGTATAGGAGAATTGCCCCGCCCCCTTTCTTGCCGAATTCCTTGGCCAGTTTGGGGTTTGTGAGGGGATAGATTATTGAGTCTTTTATCTCCTCCTTCACCTTCTTGAGGTTTACAACGTCGGAGAAGTCTATGGTTAGTTCCTCGACCGGGATGGTCCCCTTCTGGTCTATGGATGTGCTGAGTGCGATGGGTTTGATCTTGGTTCCAACTGTCTTTTTTATGCACCTCTCGCCAAGAAAACAGAGCGGGAAGTGGATTTCTGGGGTCACCCTGCTTTTCTTACCTGTTGTGTAGGTCCCCTCGATGTACGGCATGAAGAAAAGGCCCTCAAGAGTGACCTTCGCCCCGAAGAGGTTCGCTATCAAGTCGCTTAGGGTTTCTATTGAGTGTGCTATTGAATCCTTTTCATAGGATTCGACTAGTACGTCCGCCTCGTCCAGAGAGGAGGATAGGTCATAGTCTGAGCTCTCGAACCCGGGAGGGCGATATGATACCTTAATCCTGTCCTTCACGAGCGTATGGTGCTCGGAGGATGGCCCTATTTCATCAACAAGAGTTGCTAGCATAAGTTTTGCTGCCGGCCTGTAAATCTTTACAAGGCCCTGGTTTATTATCTCCAGAAGCTGGGACTGCTCTGCTTCGTCCTTGAAAATATAGGCTTTCTCCAGCAGTTCTCCATAGAGCCTTACCGCCCCGGGAGATGCATCAAGCAGCCTTTTCAGAATATCGTGTCTCAATATTTTCTTCGGTTTTTGGAAATGATAGAGAGAAGCATCGGCTAGGTCAACGAAGAGATGGTTTTCCTTTCCCTCATAGACCGTTTCCTCTGATATGATGCCCTTATGTACCTCAACCTGCTTGAACACATTGAGCTTTGCTACTGGCCTGTAGGCCCTCTTTATATCGACCTTTCTGGAGAGTACGCCCTTGGTTAGTTTCGACTCCAGCTCCCTCTCCCTCTTTTCGGAAACCGCAAAGGCTCTGGTATCGACCTTTTTTATTTTCATCTTGGCAGAATTTCAACGGATTGAATCTCCCCGCCCCTGTCGGCAATGGATGTTACGAGGATGTTTAATGCCTGGTTGACGGCCCTCTGCTCCATGCCGGTAATCTCTATAAAGATATCCTTCGTGTTATCAGAAACTCTGGTAAGCTCACCGTTTATGATTGGGGGAAAAGAGAGAACGTTATCGTTCTTGTCAAGGATTATGGGATACCTGTCAAGGTCCTGAAGGACGTATGCGTAGCCTATTCCCTTTGGATGCCTCCTGAGAATTTCGCCAGGTGTTAATTCCTCATGCATGTCCAAGGGTATAAATCGGAGTTCATTCGGCTTTACTGCCCTGTAAAGGAACGGTGGCTCTATCCTGCTCAAATCGTGGACTCCTATCGCCACCTTCTTTCTGTTCCTTCCATGGGTTATGTGAAGTTTCTCCTGAATGTCCATGAGAGATATTAGGTTCTCCCCGGTGATTGAGACCCCCCTCATAATCCCCGAAGCAATGAATGGCCTTACGTTTTTTACTGAGGAATCGACCAAGAGCTTCATACCTGACTCCTTTACAGGATAATCCTTGAGCCCGGTATTGATTCTTAGGACCCCCTCAAGCGCTCTTGAGAAGCCCTCCACTGAAAGGAGGTCCGGCCTGTCCGGGAAGACCTCCAAGGTAATGGATTTGGAATTAATATCCTCTAGGTCGGTTCCAAGCATCGAGATTCTGTCCTTCAATTCATGCGGTTTGAATCTCCTCCCGATGAGCTGGCTCAAATCCTGAAAATTGAATTCTACGGTGGGCATTTTTCCTTTAGGGGGTATTTAACTTATTGTCTTTTTATTTATTATTACGATGCTTTCAGTAAGTCTTCGCGACATCAAGATATCCCTGTATGATTTAGGGGGAATATGCAGGGTGGTGTCCCTTATATTTCTCGTACCTCTTGCCCTCACTCTGTATTATGCCCTGGTTAGCGGCGGGCTTTCCGTCAATAGCCTGCTTGCCTTTGTCGCCCCGGCAGTAATCTTGTACCTTCTCTTTGTCATATTCAGCAGGGTGGATATTGAGGATTCCCCTTCAAAGACGAAGCATGCCATGATTACCACCTCCCTTGCATGGCTCATCATAGCCCTTGTAGGCTCTCTACCGTTCATTATTTCCGGGACCCTTGCTCCTTTGGATGCCTTCTTCGAGTCCATGTCTGGGTGGACAACCACGGGCATGACGATGATAGAGCAGCCGGAGTTGGTTGCAAGGGATATTCTTTTCTACAGGGCCATGACCCAGTGGGTTGGTGGTATCGGGATAATTGTCCTTGTGTTAGTCGTCCTAATGAGAAAAGGTACGGTCGCCAGGGATTATTATTCCTCGGAGGTCGGGGAGCAGAAGATAAGGCCCAGAATCAAGAGCACAATAAAGGAGACCTGGAAAATATACTCAATCTATACCCTTGCCTGCATCTCTCTTCTTTATCTGGCGGGGATGCCGTTCTTTGATGCCATAGTGCAGTCCTTCTCGGCGTTATCTACAGGCGGTTTTACCACCCATGCAAGTAGCATAGCTTACTACAACAGTCCTTTGATTGAATTCATCCTGATAGTGTTCATGATTATAGGAGCGGTTGGATTCCTGATACACTTCAGGCTCTTTAACGGCCAGATTAAGGCCCTGTTCAAGAATATTGAATTCAGGTATATGATGGGGCTTCTGGCTATATCCACAGTCATAATTATGGCATCTTTCTGGATGAATTTCCACGGAACAGTTGTTAATGCGTCCAGAGTTAGCCTGTTCCAGGCCGTTGCTGCTATGACCTGCACTGGTTTCTCCACCATAGACCTGGGCAACTGGCCCGACCTCCCAATCGCTATTCTCGCGATGCTGATGTATATTGGGGGCATGTATGGCTCAACCGCCGGGGGAATAAAGATTCTCAGGTTTATTCTAATCCTCAGCGTCGTTAAATACAATCTCAAGAAACTGATTCTGCCGAAATCCGCGGTCGTGAATATAAAGCTGGGTGGAAAGCCCATGGAGGGCGAGGAGGTGTTCTTCGTTCTCGGGCTGTCTTTTGCCTATATGTTTGTTGCCATTGTCGGCACCTTCGCCATGATGTTCCTTGGCTATTCTGGCATGCAGTCCCTCTTCCTGACTCTCTCAGCCATGGGTAATGTGGGGCTTGTGAATGTTTCCAGCGCTTCCTGGTTTATGATGAACTCGCTGGGGAAGCTTGCTCTAATTGCATTGATGTGGATAGGCAGGCTTGAGATATTTCCGGTTCTAACGATATTCAGCTCGATTATCTTCAGGAAGAAAAAGGGATGAGTCAGACCCATTCGTTTAATCTTCTCTGCTTTAGAATCTCACTTCTTTTCATGTATTCACGAAGGGGGATAGTGAGCCTTGAATTCACATCATTGAGGGCTTCCTTGAGTGAGTTGAATTTGCTGGGCTTCTTCTCCATTGCCTTCCTTACGTTTTCCCTTACCTCCCAGACGCCGACAGGGATTATATAGCCCTCGGAGATTTCCCTGAAGAGTATTGCGCGGGCCTGTCTTTTCATTCTGTCAAGGGCTTCGGTGACGCCTATCCGCCCCGCATAGTAACCGCCGGCCTCCTTCATGGCGTATGATGTGCGGCCCTTGAAGAGCTCGTGTTCCTCCTGGATTACCGGTTCCTTGCTGTGCTGGGTCCAGAGGGTCTTTGGGGCCCAGGCCTCGAACTGCTCGAACTCCCAGGGGCCGGGCATGAGGAGGACCTCGAAGTGATTGTGGAGGTATTCATTACTATAAACCTGGAACTCGTTTATTGATGGATATTCTCGGATTCTCTTCATCTGGTCCTTGGATATCATGTCATCAACGGCTGTAATGGACCATCTCGTCGGCACCATTTTTTTGTTATCATTGAGACCGAGGGCCCCCGATGCCAGAACTTTCGTGAGATAATAGACGTCGAAGTCCTTGTCATAGAGCTGAGTGGCCATATCAACGGCCTTTAGCTCGTCGGAGACTATGGAGTCTACCTTTCTCGGGATTTTCGGGTTTTCAGTTATTCTGAGCCTTTCCAGAACCCCTGACGGACCCATCGGCTGGCTCAGGGACGAGAAGGAGATTGAGTAGGAGGGCGTTTTCTTGAACTCTGTCTCTATTTCAGTGGGTTTTACAGCAAGGGCAATCTCCTGGGAATTCTCGATGAATCTGTTTCTTGAGTGAATTCCCTCCTGCTTCTTTGACCTCACCAGGACGGAGCGCATTCCAATGATGTCATCGAAGTCAAGACCGTACCACTTTGATGGGTCATCGAGGAGGTGGGCTTTCTCCGGGTCCAGGGAGGTCATCGGTCCAACAAATACATCCGGGTAGCCCTTCCAGCCAACGAATATAGATGGGGAGAGCCCTGACATGTCCTTTGATAGCCTTTCTTTTATCGGTCCCTGGATGTTTATTTTCCTAATGAGGGGGCACGATGACAGGCCGCAGAGCAGCCTTCCTCCCTTGCAGAGCAGACATATCTCTTTGTTTCTGGGGTATCTTTTCTGCATTGCCTTCGTTACCTCGCAGTGTGGTTTCTCCCATGATTGATACTTCGTTTTCATATCTGAAAAAGATAAATTAAAAAGAAACAAATAGTATATAATTAAGATGACAAAAAAGAGAGCTGAAAATAATTTAGTGTATAGAATATTATCTTCTCCAAAGAAAAGAATATCTATTTTTAGAGAAATACCCGTAAACAATCGGGGATTTTTTCTTTTGGATTTGTCAAAACGATTACGCCAAGAGATTATGAGTGGATTAAATGATGAAGAATTAATAGAACTTGTTGATTATTTGGATCCTGATGAAGCAACTGATTTGTTACAGAATATAGATGTCCATAGAAGAAACAAGATTGTTAAAAAATTAAGCGAAGAGATGAAAGAGAAGGTAGAGCTTCTGCTTAAATTTAATCCAAGAACTGCCGCAGGTATGATGAGTTTGGACTATATTGAAGTAAATGAAGATATCGCCTTTGAAGAACTTTCTGAAATAATTCAAAAACATGAAAAAAGAACGGGAAAATTTCCAACCATACTTGTTGTTAAAGATGGTTTTTTGATAGGAGAGTTGCTAGGCCATGTTCTTGCCCTACATAAAGATAAAGAAAAAATCGATAAGTACGTTAAAAAAGTGCCCCATATCAAATATGATAGAGATGAAACCGAGGTTGTTAGTATATTCAAGAAACACCCACACAATAAAGTTATAATTTTGGATAAAGATGAGAGTATCTTGGGGGTTATTTATTCTGATGATATTCTTAGATTAATAGAAAGGCGATCATTAAACAATCTTAGTGATTTTGCCGGTGTTAGCAAAGAAGAGGATGTTCTTGATTCTGCATTAATAAAAGTAAAAAACAGATACAAGTGGCTGATTATCAATCTCGGTACGGCATTTCTCGCTGCGTCTGTTGTGGGGCTTTTTCAGGAAACTATCTCTGCATTTGTGCTGTTGGCAGTTTATATGCCCGTAGTAGCAGGTATGGGAGGAAATGCTGGAACACAGACCCTGGCAGTTGTTGTCAGGGGATTGGCATTGAAAGAAATAGAGTTGAAAACAGGTAAACAGGTTATTATTAATGAAATGTTGGCTGGTGGAATCAATGGAATTATAAATGGTGTTTTAGTTGCTGTTGTGGCCACATTATGGAACAAGAATCCACTGCTTGGTTTGGTTATAGGATTAGCGATGATTGTCAATCTAATAGTTGCTGGTTTATTTGGAGCAACGATTCCACTAATAATGAAGCGTCTAGGAAAAGATCCTGCTTCGTCAGCAACTATCTTCATAACA
Source organism: Candidatus Altarchaeota archaeon (assembly GCA_018897475.1). Classification (GTDB taxonomy): domain Archaea; phylum Altiarchaeota; class Altiarchaeia; order IMC4; family QMZM01; genus WALD01. The sequence goes on along the minus strand of JAHIKS010000113.1, from coordinate 720 downwards.
ACTGCTACTGATGTTTTTGGATTTTTTGTATTTTTGGGTCTGGCAACAATTATACTATAAAAATTGAGCGTTTGATTGAAGTCCAACCATGTTGAACTCAGGAGAGGGAGATAGAAATCAGATCCACCTCTTGCGTCTGAAGTAGATAATCATTGCAAGCATTGTGAAGGCCATTAGAGACAGGGCGAAGGGATAGCCATAGGCCCAAGCCAGCTCCGGCATGTACCTGAAATTCATGCCGTATATTCCTGATATTAAGGTGGGAACCATCATTAATGAGGCCACTACTGTGAGAACCTTCATGACCTCGTTCATGTTGTTTGAGATTGTCGACAGGTATGTGTCAAGAGACCCGGTTAACAGCTCCCTGTATGTTTCCACCATGTCTATCACTCTCGTTATGTGGTCGTAGAGATCCCGGTAATAGACGGTGGTCCTCCTCTCGGAGTGGGGCATGTCAGCTATCTGCAATTCGTAAATCATCTCCCTGGCAGGCCATATTGCCTTCCTCAGGAGCAGGAGATTCTTCCTCAGCCGGAAGATTTTCTGGAGGGTTTTCTTGGACGCCTTCCTTATTATCCCAACTTTGACACTTGAGATTTAAGTGTCCTTGGTGATTGATTTGTACCATGAAAACAATCAATCCAAGGACAATACGGATATGTGAAACAAACCATATAAGCTTTCCGATCGGAAGCATTGCTGCAGTAAAGAAGTATT
>JAHIKS010000112.1 GCA_018897475.1 Candidatus Altarchaeota archaeon | reverse complement strand
AATCAAAAAATTTACCCCCAAGAATCTGGAGCATGCAATTCTCGTCCTCTACAGATAGTTCGGCCAAGACCGAAGAAAACCAACACTGAATTTAAAGACCGCTCCTAAATCTTTAACAAAGAGGTGATAAAATGGCATCTAAATATTTGTTGATTATGGCGGTGTTTTTGATTGGCGTGATGATACTAATCCCGGTTCTGAATCCTCCAGGGGAGGACCCGGAAGGGGAGAAGGTAGTATCTACCCGATCAGCAGTCCTGAAGGAAATAGGGTCGATAATAACCTCAAGCAGAATGGCTCTCCCCCAGATAATCGCAGAGGCCGAAGCCCAGCAGATTTCATCCGAGGGGGCGGGCGTCGAGGTCACGGTCTATAACCAGAATCTCGGGCTCGTGAAGGACAGAAGAGACATCCAGCTGACCTCCGGTCTGAACATCGTGGAATTCCAGGACGTTGCAGCGCAGATTGACCCCACATCAGTGCATTTTAAATCCATAACAGCCCCTGACAGGTGCATAGTCGAGGAGCAGAACTATGAATATGACCTGGTTAGCGGCTACAAGCTTATTGAGAAATACCTCGGTGAAGCTATTACCGTCGAGGCAGGCAACAAGACCTACAACGGGAAACTCCTCAGCAGCTCCGGCGGTTTGATTCTCGACATGGGTGAGCAGGGAATCATAACTCTCGGAAGCTACGACAACATACAGTTCCCGAAGCTTCCCCAGGGCCTTAGAATAAAGCCCACCCTTCTCTGGCACCTCCAGAACGAAGTCCCAGGAAACCACGACGTCGAGGTTTCTTACCTCACATCAGGAATCAACTGGAACGCCAATTATATCGCAGTTATAGACTCAGATGACAAGAACACCGATCTCAACGGCTGGGTTACCATCAACAACAATGCCGGCGCGAGCTTTCCCGATGCAACATTGAAGCTTGTAGCAGGAGACATCCACCGGGTAACCCCCGAGGCCAGGGGCGGCATGTACGATGAAGATGTTATGTACTCCTCCAAGGCAGCGCCCCAGTTCGATGAGGAGTCCTTCTTCGAATACCACCTCTACTCGTTGCAGAGAAAGACGGACCTCAAGGACAAGGAGACGAAGCAGATAAGCCTGTTCACATCCTCTGGAGTGCCTGTAACAAAGGAATACATCTTCGACGGCGGTAGCTCTTACTGGTACAGCAGCAGCCAGGAGAACAAGGTGAATGTGATGCTGAAACTCACCAATTCCGAAGAAAACGGCCTTGGAATTCCCATGCCCAAGGGACTGGTCAGGGTCTACAAGGCAGACTCTTCAGGACAGCTGCAGTTCATAGGTGAAGACAATATAGACCACACGCCCAAGGACGAACAGATAAGGCTCTACATCGGCGATGCCTTTGACATAACTGCTGAGAGGAACGTGATGGAATCAAACCAGATATCCGATGACACATGGAAGCAGACGGTGAAGGTCGAGCTGGCTAACCACAAGGACGAGGACATAGTGGTGACAGTAAAGGAGCGGCTCTACTGTGACTGGGAGATTACCAAGACAACCCACGACTACGAAAAGAAGGACGCGTGGAACGTGGAGTTCAAGGTCCCTGTGCCAGCCGATGGAGAAGCTGCTCTGGAATTCACCCAGATATACAGCTGCTAGATAGACCATGTGGGGGGCTATAACAGCCCTCCCTTACTTATTCTTTTTTTCTTTCCCGAGAGACAGCCGCAGCACTCCTCAGAATTTACCAGAAGACAGTTTTCGCTATTCTATCACGGATTTTGATTTTGCCCGTAAATAGGCAATATTGCGAAATCAAGAGATGTGCATTATATCTCGCATTTTTAATCAGTTGAATTTTCTAATGCATTTCTTACAATAGCCATCGTTACTATCGCATGCGACTTATGCTTTGGGGAAACTTCCTTTGGGTGAGCCGTGTCCACGTTTCTTAGATGGTTAAGTATATCGCTAAATCTAAGTTTAAATTCTCCCCTACCTAAAGATATACAATCCCTAAATGATTGTTTCCAGTTATTTTCAATTATTATACTACATTGGCCTAATGTCACATAGCCTAGTACTGATTTCTGTGGAGTAATGCCCCTCTTTTCATCTTTAGCTTTATTTTCATCAATTTTTACTTTCATCTTCGGAATTATGCAACTTTCATACCATTCATCACCTTGCTTAGCACACAAAACATCCACTATAAACTTTTTGATGTCTCTCCTGAGTTTGACAGTTAGTTCTTTGATTGCTTGAAGTTATAGGATTTGGCAAGTTTCGTCTGCGAAACTTGCAGACAGGCCCTGTCTTTTCCTGTAAGTGCGGTGAGAAACAACAATTTT
>JAHIKS010000111.1 GCA_018897475.1 Candidatus Altarchaeota archaeon | reverse complement strand
GATCTCCTTCATCGCATCCGCAATATCCTTCATCCCACCGTCTATCTTCTCCTTTTCACCCTCTCTCCTTACTGTCCACTCCTTCCATCTCCTCCTTTGCTCCTGTTCCCACTCATCCCAGACGGTTTCCTGCCTCTTTTTGTATTCATTCTCCCTTTCCATCTGCTCTTTCTCCCACCTTTCCTCAGCGTCTCTTAGCTTATCCCACTCCTCCATTATCCTTCCTCTTTGCCTTTCCAGGTCCTTTATCTCGTCGTCAAGCTTTTTACGCTCTTTTCCTATTTTCTTCTTATCCTTGACATTCTCTCCCTTTATCATCTCAAGCTCGTTCTCGATCTCCTCTCTCCTCTTCTCCTGCGAGAATTTGTCCTCCTGAAGCCTTATGAGAATGTCCTTTATCCTGTCCAAATCCGCAGAAACCTCGTCAAGGTCGATGCCGGCAACCGGGGCCTCTTTCCGGTAGGCGGAATTAATCAGGCCCTTCACCTCCTTTGTGGCCATGTTGACATTGCCCATGTCACCCATCCCCCTCCCGACGATAATTATCTCTGCCCCAAAATCCACGGCCTCACTCGCAGTTTCTGTGTCGGCTCCCACACTAACAGCAATAGGGAGCCTGATTCTCTCTGAAATACTCTTTACCTCCCGAATCTCTCCGGCGGTTGACAGATTAATGAACAGGTAATTGACGCCGACATCCTCCAGGGATTTATACCTGTCCTTGACGGAGCCCACATCTGCGAGCTCGGTCATTATCTCAATCCCATTAAGTCTTGCGACCTCAACAAGCTCTGCGAGAATCTTATCGTTTCCATTGTCTGTGAGAATAACAACGTCGGCCCCCGACTTCGATGCCGCCTCTATCTCCCGTCCGGAATCGACGACCCTCATGTCCACGAGGATCCTCTTTTCAGGGAACCGTTCCTTCAGACGTTTGACGGCGCTCAGGCCCTCGCCCTTCAGAAGGGTATTGCCGACCTCCAGCCAGTCTATATCCCTGCTTGCAAGCTCCGCTGTCCTTATCGCATCCTCCAGCTTCATGGAGTTCAGTGTCAGTTGAATCCGGGGTTTCATCGCTAATCTTTAGAAAATGATGTAATATAGTGGACATCTATCCATAAATTTCAAAAATTTTAAGTTATTGTAATTCCACGGCCATGAATATTGGACCCTTTATTGATATTCCCCTCTGCCTGGAGCTTATGAAGCGTCTTGCCCTGTCGCCAATCCAGATGTTGACATCCGCAGGAGTCTTGGCCATCTTTATCTGGAGAAAGCCGCTCTTCTTCCCCTTCCCGGCCATGTCCTCGATTTCGAAGGCAAAGTAGCTGGCTATCGCGTCGAGACAGGTGAATCCGGCATTTACCCCTTTTTTCTTTACGTCCACCAGTTGCTGTGACAGCTTCTCCGGGTTCTGGGGCACTCCGTAGATTCCCCCATCATGGACGTAAATCTCGTTCAGGGCTGCGGGGCCCAGGAGCTTGGTATTATCCTCCTTCTCGACCAGGTTCACCTTTATATTCTTGCCAAGAAATTCCCCGTCGTATACGGAGAATTCACAGGGGGAATTCTCATCAGCGTGCTTCTTGGCGGCCTTCTTTATCGACTCGGCCAGTTTTTTTCCGTCGTCCGTTTTTGGAACATTGCCAATCCCAATCTCATTCGCAATCTCCTCATCGGACAAATCAAGGGCCTGGTAGAACTGCGGATACATAATCTTCCGGATATCATCTATTCCAGTCCTGATGAGCAGAATTCTCTCAAGGCCGAAGCCGATGTTGAAGACCGGGTACTTTATGCCGTAGTTCGACAACGCTATTGGGGAATACATGCCGCAGTCGGCAATCTCCACCTTGCCCGAGAAGATTTCAAACTCCGTTCCCGGGGCATAGTAGTTCGAGGTCGCCTTCTTCTTGACGAACTTTATGTCCTTGAAGCCCATCTCTTTGAGGATTCCCTCCGAGACCGTATTGCCTGCCTCGAGACTGACATCCGGGTCCATGATGACGCAGGACGCGCCGTAGTGTGCCCTCAGATGGTGCGCATCCACTTTCTGCTCTCTCCTGAACCTCAGCCCCACGGAGAAGAGCTTAACCGGGAGTTCCGCCTTGCCCTGCAATTCCCTCAGCGTCGGGAACCAGGCCGCGGTCATGTGCGAGCGCAGGGTGGTCTTCTCGGCAACCGGGCTCAGAGACCTGAACTCGGGAAAGAGCCCGATAATCCTTGCTGCCTGTTCAGCCTTGATTCCGAGAACGTTGACTATCTCCTCGAACAGGTTGTCTCCCTCCACGGAGCCCTCCCTGTAGTCGCGGAGAATCCCCTTGAATTTCTCTATATCGACCTTTGCAATCTTCTTAATCTCTGCAACCTTCTTGTCACCCAGCCCGATGTCGGGCCTTGGAAGTCCCGCAAGATAATAGCAGCGGTCAAGAATGACAGGAGCTTCTGGACCGTACTGCCAGTATACCTCCTGCTCCGGGACAAAGAGCGGGTTCTCGACCTCGTCGAAACCGAGTTCCAGAAAAATCTTCCTTATCTCCTGCGATATCTCCTGCACAGGGTGGACATTTCCTTTCCCCCCGGAATAGTCCTTTGCCCCGGACGGTAGAATCTTCGCAGTATCGATCCATGTCTTTTCGAAGTCCTCCCTTGCCCTCTTCTTTATATCCTCCGTATCGAATTCCATTATCTGATTTAATAATTAGAAGATTAGAATTAATAGGTATGAAATTATCAGACATGGGCGAAAGGGCGATAATCGGGAAGCTGGGCAGATTCCTTGACATTGGAGATGATGCGGCATGCATCAGGATGGGTGACCGGTTTCTCGTCATGTCCACCGATGCAATCCACGCCCCCACCCATATCCCTAAAGAGATGACCCCTCAACAGATTGGGAAATTCATAGTCACCGTCAACCTGAGTGACATGGCTGCCATGGGCGCGAAGCCCCTGGCATTTCTGCTCTCCTACGGCGGCCCGGATACTGAATTCACCAGATTCAAAAAAATAATAAAGTCCGCACAGAAACAGTGCAGGAAATTCAAAATCGATTTGGTGGGCGGGGATACAAAAGAGATGAAGGAATTAACCCTGACCGGCTGTGCTGTTGGAACGGCAAAGAGGCCGGTCCTCCGCTCCGGCGCAAGGCCCGGCGACATAGTAGCGGTTACAGGAGAACTCGGAGCTGCAGGAGCCTGTTTCGAACTCCTGGGAAAAAAACGCAGACCTAACAGGGCCCTGCTGAAGGCGGCCCTTGAGCCCGAGCCGAAAATAAAGGAGGGCATTCTCCTGGCAAAACACGCGAATTCGATGACTGACATCAGCGACAGCCTTGCGGTAAGCATCTACTCAATAGCGGAGCGAAGCGGCGTGGGAATTAAAATAGACATCGATAGGATTCCGATGTCCTCCATCGACCACGCACTCTACAGCGGGGGCGACTACCAGCTGCTGTTCACAATGCCGGAGAAGAATTTCACCAGGTTAAGGGAGGTCACCAACTCCACCAGGATTGGGACTGTAACAAGGGCCGGAGGAATAAGTGCAACAAGAAAGGGCAGAGAATTCAGGATAAAACATAAGGGTTATGGGCATTTCGGCAGAAACAGGTGAGGTTATATTTATTTATACTCTAATATTAATTCATAATAAAATAAAATGGAGCTCTATAAGACAAGTATACCCAAGCTGGACGAGTTCTTGGACGGTGGCATACGGCCAAAAACGATAACCGTATTCTGGGCCACCCCTGGGATTGAGAATACCCCATTTGCCTATCAGCTTATGATGGAGAGCCTTGAGCGTGGGGATTACTGTGTATACATCACCCAGTCAAAAAAGAGCAGCACCGTCGAGAAGGAGATAGAGCACTATGGCTGGAACGCCACCCAGTACAGAAAGGTAGGGACGCTGAAATTCATAGACGCATACTCCGGTCTGATAAACGCCGACTCTGCGGATGAATTCTATATCAAGGACGCAAGGAATCCCAAGGCAATTACCGAGATGCTTGAGAAAGCGCTTGAAGGTATCGCGGACAAGAACAAGATAGTCATATTCGATTCTCTCTCCACCCTCATAGACCATTGCGGTGAAGAATCCCTGGAAGAGCTGTCAAAGTGGAAGAAACTATTCGAGAAATATAATGCCGCGGGGGTTTTTCTCTTCATCGAGTGGCCCTATGACTCAAAGGTCTTGAACAAGATTAAACTAATGGCTGATGCCATTGTCTGTCTGAAGGCCATAGAGGAGAAGGTAATCCTGAGGGAGTATTTCACCATATCCAAGGTGGCATGGAACGGCAAGAACGAAGGGGTCGGAATCCCGTTCAAGATATCGGTTCCCGGCGGAGTCAAGGTCTATATACCCAAGCTGCTTGTTACCGGACCGTATAATGCCGGAAAAAGCTCATTTGTTCATTCAGCATCTACCGGAGCGGTTTCCGTGGACAGGTTAGGCACTACAATAGCCCTGGACCACGGCCACGTAGACTATGCCGGATTCTCCGTTGACCTCTTTGGAACGCCCGGTCAGGAACGATTTGACCCGATACTCGGTTTGCTTGGGGGAGAAGCTCTGGGGGTTATAGTCGTCATCGATTCCGCAGACCCGGACAGCTTTGTCAGGGCCAAGGAGATGATGGAGAGGTCAAAGAGCGTCGGACTCCCATGTGTTGTTGCCGCAAATAAGGCAAATGTCAAGGGGTCACTGAGCCCTGAAGATATCAGGAAGAAGATGAGATTGCCCAAGGACATACCCATAATCCCTGTAAGTGCCGACTCGGTGCCTTCGAAAGAAAAGGGCAAGGAACCGGCCAAGTTGAATGAGGAGGATTTACATAACGTTTTTGATGTTTTGTTCAAGACATTAATGTGAGGTAAGTAAATGCCAGAATCAAAAAAGGAGTCCCTTTTGAGGGTGCTCAAGGAGCTGACAAGCATAGGCGACATAGAGGGCTCTGCAATAGTAACCAGAGACGGCCTTCTGATAGCATCGGACCTGTCTACAGACATAGACGCGGAAACCCTTGCAGCAATGTCAGCGACAATGGTCGGAGCGGCAGAGACGGCGGTCTCCGAGCTCAAGAGAGGAACCGTGGAGAGAGTAATAGCGGAGGGAGAGCAGACAAAGCTGATAACCACGGGCGCAGGCTCGAACGCAGTTCTGGTCTCCATGGTCAACAAGAGCGCAAACCTTGGTCTAATCCTAGTTGAGATGAAGAGAACCGCTCACATGATAGAGAAGGAGATAGAGTAATTATGGATTCAAAAAAGCAAAGACTCACAACGTTGCTGGAAGGCCTGGAGCAGGAGGGTGATGTCGAATACGCTGCCCTGGTGACGAGGGACGGCCTCCTGATAGCATCCGGCTCCAAAGGAGACATCAATGAAGAAACCTTTGCAGCGATGTCCGCAACAATGCTTGGAGCGGCAGAGACAGCGGTCTCCGAGCTCAAGAGAGGAACGGTGGAGAGAGTAATAGCGGAGGGAGAGCAGACAAAGCTAATAACCACCGGAGCCGGCTCGAACGCAGTTCTGGTCTCCATGGTCAACAAGGACGCAAACCTCGGCCTAATCCTGGTCGAGATGAAGAGGACATCTCACATGATAGAGGAGGAAATCTCATAAAATGCCGGAATCAAAAAAGGAGTCCCTTTTGAGGGTGCTCAAGGAGTTGGCAAGCATAGGCGACATAGAGGGCTCTGCAATAGTCACCAGAGATGGCCTTCTGATAGCATCAGACCTCTCTGCGGATATAGACGCGGAAACCCTTGCAGCAATGTCAGCGACAATGGTCGGAGCGGCAGAGACAGCGGTCTCCGAGCTCAAGAGAGGAACCGTGGAGAGAGTAATAGCCGAGGGTGAACAGACAAAGCTGATAACCACGGGCGCAGGCCCCAATGCAGTTCTTGTATCCATGGTCAACAAGAGCGCAAACCTTGGTCTAATCCTGGTTGAGATGAAGAGAACCGCCCACATGATAGAGAAGGAGATGGAATAAATTCTCCACTTTTTCTTGCTTAATAGTTACGTATATTAATCTGAGGAATCTAATAGCTTATGATGGTTGAGGAAACTACTGGAGCGCCAGGGGCTGTAGGAATAACCCAGGAACCGGTAGCACCGGAGGCAGCGGAAAGCCCTGCGGGAGCACCACAATCAAGTCCAGATGCAACAGAGGGAACTCCCGAAACGCAGGGAACGGCAAAACCCATACCACTGAACATCGAGGGCATTGAAAACATTATCGGCGAGGGTTTTCCCATAGGTTCGTGCGTTCTGCTGATAACGCCTCCGATGATTGAGGCAAATCTCTTCTGCATGGAATTCATCTACCGGGGCATTCTGAACAAGGAGCCCGGCATGATTATCACAATGGACCACTCCCCAGAGGACATGAAGATAAAGGCGCTCAAGTACGGGTGGAACATGTCCCGTGGTGAACAGGCTAAGATTCTCAAATGGGTCGACGGCTATTCGATAAACGCCAACAAGGACGTGAAAAGCACTGACACGATAAAGAGAATCAGCGGCTCCATAGCCCTGTCGGACCTGACAATCGGCATGAGCCAGATTCAGCGCGAATACCACCAGGTCAGCGACCATTACCGCTTTATCTTTGACTCCCTCTCAACCCTCTTCATCTACAACGACGCCACGACCATATACCGCTTCCTGAGGGTAATAGTCTCAAAGCTTCGGGCGTCCGGCGGAGTTGGTTTCTTCACGCTTGGAGAGAAGATGCACGACCAGCAGATTGAGATGACCCTCAGGCACATGATGGATGGCACCATAGAGCTGACCGATGATTTAACCCTCAAGGCCCAGAGCCTACCCCTCCCAACTCCAAGGAAGGAGGGCAAGCTCGAGCTGACAAGCAGGGGCTTCAAGGTTGTCGGATAGGCCACAACTCCTCGAAATAGCCCTCAAAGTATTCTGCCACATTCTCCGCATCAACAAGAATATTCGCCTCATGATTCTTCTCAAGGCCATAGTAGCTGAAATTTGTCGAACCCAGAATCACAACCTTTCCGTCGATTATTATAAGCTTCGAGTGAGTAGTCACAGCCTCTGAATCATATCTAATCAGAATTCCTTTTTCCCTCAAAAACTCATACGCATTATTCTCCTTGGAATACTCATCCACTATAATCCTCACATCCACCCCCCTTTCATGGGCATCAACCAGCGCCTCGACAATCCTGTTCTGGTTGCTGTCTTGATAATCCTCATAGTACTTCATTTCGAAGGCAACGATGTGGATGGATTGCTGCGCCCTCTGCAGTTCCCTATGCACCGCAGGAAAGTAGCCCCTGTCCGCTATGGGAACCACCGATGCTTTGTTAATGCACAGGGTAGAGGGACATAGCTGCTCCTGGAACAGGTTCACAAGAAGGACTCCAAGAATCGCCCCGAGAAGAACCCCCATAGCAATGCCAAACAAAAACCTTCCACCTATTTTCATCTTGAGATATCAACAATCCGGTATTCAGTCCTCTTCGACCCAAAAAGCCCATCAAAAAACCCCATTTTTTATCTGTTTGTTGTTAGCCAACACTTAATCTATGCGAGAATTTGTATAAATGTGAAATCCAGCAGGCCGAATTCTTCTTTTATAAAAAGTAATTGACACGCGGGTTTTGCCCGTATTTTGCGGGCGTTCCAATGTCAGGAAAAGTTGTTTCTGTTCTCGGTCTGGCGAGACCTTATGGGGCTTCCGCCCCTATAAGTGTCTCGCCTTCAATGCCAGAGGCCGAGAACCTGTTATTTTCTTTCGCAGGAACGCCCGCTTTGAAATTAAATAGGGCAAAACCCTAATTGGTTGTTTTGTGTAGGCCCTTATGGTCTTTGCTCTGGAGGTAAAAAAGATGAAT
>JAHIKS010000110.1 GCA_018897475.1 Candidatus Altarchaeota archaeon | reverse complement strand
ATTCCGAACGGAATTATGATAAAGACCGCCATTACGGAGATTGTGATTCCAAGGACTATGAGGATAAGCCACGAGTCCAGGGCCTCGCGCAAGGCCTTTCTCAGGCTTATCCCCTTTTTGCTATGATAGTCGCTCACTATCGAGGGATACATCGCATATGTCAGCAGGTCGATGAAGTAGATAAAGACCAGGAATATGAGGGTCAGCAGGGCATAGCCGGCCAGCTGGATTATCGCCGCCCTTTCCGCAAACATAAAACCCGTGGCAAGTTCATTCAGCTCCAGGGTAATCTTCATCAGGACAATGATGCATACGGTGTACAAAGCCGTAGTCACAAACTTCGGGATGAAGACCTTCGGCTTCGTTCTCAGCAGTTTCAGTGAGTCCTTGAGAAGTTCGATGAGTTCCATCGCTATTTGCTATTTATTATTTGAATTTACATTATTAGTAGTCGGTGTTCACCATGAGTTTAGTAGGATTTATCACAGGGAATCTCTTTTCGCTGATGTTCTATGGGTTTATCATACTGTCAGTACTCGGCATGTTCTTCCGCATCATCTACCAATACGAGAAAGGCGTCCTGTTTGCGTTCGGGAAGTTGTCTGGCATCAGAAAGCCGGGGCTGAATTTCATACTACCCTTCTACCACCGGCTGGACAAGATAGACCTTCGTGTAAATACCATCGACATCCCGAAGCAGGAGGTCATAACCAAGGACAACGTTCCAGTGAATATCAACGCAGTCATCTACTTCAAGGTAGTCGACCCTGAGAAGGCTATTCTTAACGTAGAGGATTACAGATATGCCGTTTCCAAGTATGGGCAGACCTCTCTCAGGAACGTTACAGGAGAAGCTTCCTTGGACGAGCTTCTTTCTGAGAGAAAGAAGATTGCCGAGAACCTGAGACAAATTGTTGATGAGGCAACTGACCCATGGGGTATTGACGTTGAGATGATAGAGCTGCAGGACATCGAGCTTCCGGAGGCTATGAAGAGGACAATGGCCAAGCAGGCGGAAGCAGAGCGGGAGAGGAGAGCCGTTATCATAAAGGCCGAAGGGGAGGCAGCAGCAGCAGATGATCTCGTCAAGGCCGCCGGAATTCTGGGAGGTGAAAAGGGCGCCCTGCACCTGAGAACCCTGCATGCATTAAATGACATGTCATCGGACCAGACCAATGAGGTCGTATTCGTCGTTCCCCTGGAAATCCTGAAAGCGGTGGAGGAGGTGGATTAAGATGCTTTTCTTCAAGGTAATCAATCAGTACGAGAAAGGGGTCCTGTTTGCATTCGGAAAATTCAGGGGGCTTCGCAACCCGGGGCTGAATCTCATAATTCCCATCTACCACACCCTACTCACGATAGACACAAGGATAAAGGCAGTCGACATCCCGAAGCAGGAGGTCATGACAAGGGACAACGTCCCTGTAAATATCAACGCGGTAATCTACTTCAAGGTCAGGGACCCCGAGAAGGCCATTTTGAACGTAAGGAATTACATCTATGCCACCAGCAAGTACGGGCAGACGTCCCTCAGGAACGTTGCGGGGGAGGTCTCCCTTGATGAGCTCCTCTCGGAGAGACAGCAGATTGCCGAGAAGCTGAGGAAGATAGTCGATGAGGCTACTGACCCCTGGGGCATAGAGGTGACTGCAATAGAGCTGCAGGACATCGAGCTTCCGGAGACCATGAAGAGGACAATGGCAAAGCAGGCGGAAGCAGAGAGGGAAAAGAGAGGGGTCATAATAAAGGCCAAGGGCGAGGTAACGGCTGCAAAGAACATAACCGAGGCCGCGAAGAAGCTATACGCAACTCCCGGCGCACTTCATCTCAGAACCCTGCACTCGATAAACGATCTCTCATCGGACCAGTCAGTGACAAAGGTATATGCGATTCCGATAGAGCTTCTCAGGGCGATTGAAAGGGCGGGAGACCTTCTCGAGAAGAGGATTAAGGAGAAGAAATAGATTCTTCAAGACTGATTTTTAATTTTCGTTTCTATTAGAATACTATGGACAAAGAGATAGAGAAACTGTCTAACGAGGCAAAGGAGCTGGGCAAGACGATAGACTCCCTTGAGAAAGAGGCGCGCAAAATTATAGTGGGTCAGGATTATGCAGTAAAAAGGCTTCTTATGGGTCTGCTGTGCAATGCCCACATTCTTCTTGAAGGCGTTCCCGGTCTTGCAAAGACGCTGATGGTCCATACCCTTGCTGACATAACGCACTGCAGCTTCAGAAGGATTCAGTTCACGCCCGACCTGCTACCGGCTGACATTACCGGCACAAAAATCTACAACCAGAAGACCGCAACATTTACAACCAAAGAAGGGCCTATCTTCGCGAATTTCATCCTGGCAGATGAGATAAACAGGGCTCCGCCGAAGGTCCAGTCCGCCCTGCTGGAGGCGATGCAGGAGAGGCAGGTCTCGATATCTGGGGATACGCTGAAGCTACCGAAGCCGTTCCTGGTTCTCGCGACGCAGAATCCGATTGAGACAGAAGGCACTTACCCCTTGCCCGAGGCACAGCTCGACCGGTTCATGTTCAAGGTCATTGTAAAACATCCCTCGAGGAAGGAGGAGATAGAGATAATGAACAGGATGACGACAGGGGAGGAGCTGAAGGTCGATTCCATCCTGAGCCCCATGGAAATCCTTGAATTCCAGAAATTCACTCACAGAATCTATGTCGATGACAAGATAAAAAATTACGTGGCCGACCTTATATTCGCAACAAGAGAGCAATCGGAGAAATTCCCCGATCTGGAGAACCTGATAACCTACGGGGCCTCGCCCAGGGCCTCAATATATCTCATTCACGGGGCAAAGGCTAACGCACTTCTGGACGGAAGGGGTTATGTTGTCCCCGATGACATCAAGGAGATAGCATACGACGTTTTGAGGCACAGACTAATCCTCTCCTACGAGGCCGAGGCCGAGGAAATTACTGTTGAGGATATCATAAAGAGGATTCTCGAAGAGACCGAGACTCCATAAAGATGGAGCAGCTTGAGCGCGAAAGGATAAGGGAAATTCTGAGCAACGTGAGGCGGGTTGAGCTAAGAACCAAGAGGTTCGTCGACTCTATCTTTCAGGGAGCATACAAGAGCACCTTCAAGGGGAGGGGCATTGAGTTTTCCGAGGTAAGGGAATATCAGCCGGGAGATGACATAAGGACCATAGACTGGAACGTTACTGCAAGGTTTGGCCATCCCTACGTGAAGGAATTCATCGAGGAGAGGGACCTCACCATCCTGATTGCCTTCGACATTTCCGGCTCGCTGGATTTCGGGACCCAGAGCAACCTGAAAAAGGATACTGCAACGGAGCTGATTGCAAGCATCGCATTCTCTGCCTTAAGAAATAATGACCGGGTTGGTTTAATCCTCTTCAGCAACAGGGTCGAGAAGTACATCCCCCCAAGAAAGGGCAGGAAGCAGGTCATGAGAGTCATAAGGGAAACCCTCTACCACGAGCCGGAGGAAAAGGCAACCGACCTCAACCAGGGCCTTGAATTCATCAGCAGAATTACGAGAAAGAAGGCGATAGTGTTCTTCATCTCAGACTTCAATGAACCGGTGGAGAACTACGCAAAGTCGATGAGAATCCTCGGCAAGAAGCACGACCTCATCTCCGTAAATATCAGGGATTTGAGGGAGGAGGAGATTCCAGATGTGGGTCTTGTATCCCTGGAAGACGGGGAGACAGGAGAACAAATCCTGGTCGATACGTCGGATGAGGAATTCAGGCGGAATTTCATTGAACTTGCCAATGAGCAGAGGGAGAGAACCACGAGGTTCCACCGCTCCAACGGCATCGACATCATCGATATAAGGACCGACTATGACTGGACCAAAGAGATGATAAAGTTCTTCGGAATAAGAAGAAGGAGGATAAGGTGATGGAGCTGAGATTCATGGAGCCGGAGTGGTTGGTTGCCCTTCTGGCCATCCCGGTAATACTATATCTCTACCTCTGGGCCATGCGCAGGGGCAGGAAGGTTGCGATAAAATTCAGCAACATCAACTTGATAAAGAGAGCGGGAGGAAAGAAGGCAGTAAACCGGGAGAGGATTCTTCTCTTAATTACGCTGGTTGCAATTACCTCGCTAATCATCGCTCTCTCTGACCCCCACCTCCCTTTGGAGCAGACAAAGGAGGGAGTCAATGTCGTCCTTGCAATCGATGTTTCCGGGAGCATGCAGGCGCCAGACTACAAGCCCAACAGGCTCGAAGCCGCTAAATCCAGCGCCGGGGTTCTGATAGGGGACCTTGACATCAAGGACAATGTTGGCATCGTCATATTCTCCGACGGAGCCACCACCTCCTCGTATCTTACCCCCTTCAAGGACAAGGCAGCCGAGAAGCTAAAGGCAGTTGGACCGCCGAACGGACAGACCGCAATAGGAGACGGCCTTTCGTTAGCGATAGACATGGCCACCTCCATCCCGAACAAGAAGAGAATCGTCATCCTCCTTAGCGATGGAGAGAATAATGCGGGGGTCATATCTCCCGCAGAATCGATAGAATTCGCAAAGACGAACGAGATTCAGGTCTATACCATAGGGATAGGCTCTGAGGAGCCGGTCGTTCTGGGCTACGACTTCTTCGGGAGGCCGCAGTACGCCAACCTGGACGAGGAAACGCTAAGAAGAATCGCCCAGCATACGGAGGGGCAATACTTCAAGGCCGTTGATGAGAATACGCTGCAGGAAATCTACAAGAACATCCCGGAGACCATAAAGCGTGAGGAGGAATTCACGTCCGTAAAGGATTATTTCGTGGTTCTCGCAGCACTATTCATGCTGATTGGCTTTTATCTGAGATACTTCGGGAAGAGGATTTTGCAATGAGAAGAATTTTATTTATTTTGCTGTTTACAGCACTCTTGGGCATAGCCGCCGGGGAGCAGCTTGAAGTAAGGAAGGCCGCCAACCCGGAGGAGATTTCAGTCGGCGATGAGGTAATAATGAGTCTTGAATTCACCAATCCATTCAATCAGGAGATTGATATACGGATAGTGGACCAGAACGTCTTCGCCGATAATGGTCTGGATATAGAGTGCCTTGACAGGAGCCTCCCATTTGACCCCCTAATCGCTCTGGAGTACGAGCCCATAGTCGCCTATTCTCCAGGAAACTACAGCCTGGGGCCGGCAAAGATAACATATACCAACCCTCTGACGGGCCAGGAAGAGGAAATCACCTCCAACGACCTGGAGATCGAGGTCAAGGGGAAGCCGGACCAGAATCTGCAGCAGTCTGGCATCACTACGGTCTATCAGTGCGACGGCGTAAACAGGAGGAGCACCACCTACAGTCAGCAGCAACAACAGCAACAGCAGCAACAGCAGCAACAGGACCTCCAGCAGAGAGTCAACGAGATGCAGCAGCAGAACCAGGACATGAATTCTCTCAAGCAGCAGATGGAACAGCAAATGCAGCAGAAGCAGGAGATGCAGCAGCAGATGGAGGATATGATAGAGGGCAATGAAGAGTTTCAGCAGATGCAAAAGGAGCTTGAGGAGCAGGGATATGAACTCCAGGACAAGGAGATAAACCCCGAGTCCAATGGGACCGGTGAATTCAACTACGACTACCAGAAGGGCGATGAAACTGCAGATATTAGCGGAAGGATGGAGGACGGCGAGATTAAAGAGCTCGAGAAGCACACGAGCGAGGAGCTGAAGGAGCTGAAGGAAAAGCTCGAGCAGAGCCCGGAATTCCAGCGGATGCAGGAGATACTGCGGGAGGAGGGCTACCAGATGCAGCAAGGAAATCTTTCTCCGATTCAAAACAATTTCAGCGAATTCAATTATCAGTATTCCAATTCTGAAAACCGCAATGCAAACATAACCGGGGAGATTAAAACCGATGGGAACATAACCGAGATAAAGATTGCGAGGGAGAGGCTGGAAGACGACAAGCTCGACCCCGCATGGCTTCCTGTTCTCCTGGCTCTGTTAATAATCCTCTACTTCCTCGTGAAGAAAATAAGGAGGGATGAACCGGTTCCTGAACCCCCCAAGGAGAAGAAGCCCGTCGACTTCAGGAACCTTGCACTGAGAATGATAAACGAAGCCAAGGGCATGTATTCCCGGGGAGAGAGGCGGGAGGCCTACACCAAGGTCTCGGAAGCTGTCAGATTATACTTCAGATATTCCCTCAACCAGAATGAGGAACTCACCGACTACGAGGTCGTGCAGCTGCTGAAGAAGGAGAAGCACAAAAAGTTAGGCACTACAAAGGAATGTCTCAACCTCTGCAACCTCGTAAAATTCGCAAAGTACAAACCAAGGGACGGGGACTTTGAGAGGATAGTTAAGCTTGCATACGATATCGTAAAATAGAATTATCGGGAGTTAGCCGGGGAATTCCCCTGCATAATACTGGTGAATTCACAGAAACAGACTCAGCTCTACTTTCTCTTGTATCTCAGCTTCCTCCTGCGCTTCTTCTGCTTGTGATTGCGCATCTTCTGGAGTTTTCGTTTTCTTCCGCAGGGCATAGGATTATACTTGGTTTCGAGCAATATAAATGGCCTCACGAAGTTATTCCGGCAGCATGGATTCAATAAGCACTATCAATATGAACAGCCTCAGCGGGGAATAGAAAAACAATAAAGAATAAGATAGATGATTTGACCGATGCTTTCCCGAAGATATTTACCTCTTCTTCCTGCTCGATTTTTTCTTGGTAGTCTTCTTTGTCGCCTTCCTCTTCACAGGCCTTTTCTTCGCTACCTTCCTCTTCACAGGCGTCTTCTTCGTCACCTTCTTCTTAGTGACCTTCCTCTTCACAGGCGTCACTTTCCGCTTAGTAGTCTTTTTAGTTACCTTCTTTTTTGTCGTCTTCTTATTGGCCTTCTTTTTAGTAGCCATAGAGATCACCTCTGATAAAAATATAATCAATCTTCTAATTAGTTATTCGCCAGATTTTTTTAAAACCCTTTCGTTTTTCTCTCAAGGTTAACAAGAACGTGGTCTTTATCATAGGGCATGAGGTCAATCTCCTCAAGAACAGAAAAATCATTTTTCAGCTCTTCGATTTCACGCTTGAAAACCTTCTTCGGGCTTTCAACCGCATTAATGCTCCTGGACTTTATCGAGAGCATTGCAAATTTTGGCCTGAACAGTTCGGAATTCTTCAACAAAATCTCGGCCTGGTTCTTCTGAGCAACGTCCTGGTATAATATGTCTACTCTCGCAATCTGGTGCAGATAATTTGCCGGCAAATTTGCATCCGCAAGAACCGGAACCATGTTCCTCTTTCTCATGGTTACTTGCAGCAAATCCTGCATCATCCTCTTCGAGAACTCGACGCAATAAATCAGTCCGTTGGGGCAGATGTCAGCGAGATGGCTTGCGGTGGTTCCCGAGGAAGCGCCCAGATACAGTACATTCGAATTCGGGCTGAAGGGAAACCTCTTCAGTCCCTTGGCAATCCCTGCCGCAAGCTTGCTGCGGTGGGGGTCCCAGAGCCTGTATTCCCTCCCCTTTGACTTCAAGAGCCTTTCGTCATAGACCCTGAACCCGGGGGTTGAATTTTCCGTTGCAATGTCCCTGCCGACACTGTAAACCCCTGGAAATATCTGCTTCGGCCTCATTTTTAATGGGTGAATAGTATAATGATTAGTAACTTTAGAGTAAAAATGGAATTCAGAGGTCTATTTACTGCTCTCGTAACTCCCTTCAGGGAGGACGGCGAGCTGGACGAGGAGGGATTCAGGAAGAACATCGACTTCCAGATTTCAGAGGGAATTGATGGGATTGTGCCTGTTGGAACGACCGGAGAGTCTGCAACTCTCAGCTCAGATGAGCACAAAAAGGTCGTGGAGATTGCCATAGACCAGGCCAAGGGCAAGGTGCCCGTAATCGCAGGAACCGGAAGCAACAGCACCTCAGAATCCATTGACTACACTCAGCACGCGAAGGACGCAGGAGCAGACGCAGCTCTGATGATTTCCCCCTATTACAACAAGCCTACGCAGGAGGGGGTCTATCAGCACTTCAAAAAGGTCGCCGAGACCGTCGACATCCCGATAATCCTCTACACGGTGCCGAGCAGGACGATGGTGAATATCGAGCCGGCAACGACGAAGAGACTAACCGAAATCCCAAACATTATAGGGATCAAGGACGCGACAGGAAACCTGGACCAGGTCTCAAAAGAGGTTAGGCAGTGCGGCGAGAAGTTTGCAGTCATCTCAGGGGACGATTCCCTTAATCTGCCGATAATTGCACTTGGAGGTGCGGGAGCAATTTCTGTTGTGAGTAATGTGGCCCCTAAGCTCATGTCTGAGATGGTTCATGCAGCTCTTGATGGCAATATGCAAAGGGCCCGGGAGGTACACTATCAGCTCTATCCCCTATCAAAGATTCTGTTCATAGAGACCAACCCCTCTCCAGCCAAAGCAGCGATGAACCTGATGGGGCTGGCTGCAGGAAACCCGAGGCTGCCCCTCGTCCCAGTGAGCGAGGACAGCAGAGAAAGGATAAGTAAGGTTCTGCAGGATATGGAGCTTATCTAACGGCTGCAGAACCCGTCCCACAGCCTGCTCATCCTCGAGAGGTAGAAGGAAAACTTGTCGGAGATTCTGATTTCGTGCTCCTTTATGCTTTCATTATATGTCTTTTCAATCATCCCCGCCTTCTTCAACCTTCTGAGCATGTTGTGGTACTTGCCCTGGCTCATCCCAGTCCTGGCACAGTAGTTGTCCCAGTCCTCGGCCCTGAAGGGGGAGTCGGTCCTGCCCCACTCCTTCACGTGCCTTAGGAATTCGATGGCCTCATCCGTCAGGGATGGTTCCTTCCAGAATACGAGGTCAAGGAGATCCTCTACCTTTTCCATGGGCTTTTCTGGCTCCAGTTCGACCTTTAGCGGAACTTTGGACCTTCTTTTTTCCATCTCTATTTTACATTATGTATTTATCCTTTAAATATCAAATAGAAAAAACTCACATAAAGAATATGTTATTTTACATTATGTAAAATAATAATTCAAAGAACTTTGATAATCTCAGAAATTTCCGCATTTGTTCTCACTCCGAGCCCTGAAAAGTGTGTTCTCTCCACATCAAAGCCCTTTTTTGCCAGGTTTTCCATTATTTCCGGCGTTGATGTGACTGGTTTTCTCAATTTCTTGAAGATTTTGTGGATATTATAGTATGGCAAGGTGATTTTTTGCTCCGAACCGACGAGATTGGCGAGTTTTACGGCTTCATTCCTTTTATTGAACTCGGAATTCAGCAGCTCCTTCTCCAGGGAACGGCAGAAGTTCCCGTTCGCGAATTCCCCGGCCCAGAGCGGCCCGGCAGTATCCAGCTTCCCGCCGCACTCACAGGCCTGCTCCAGTTCATTGATATTCCTATAGTCCCTCCATAAACATGAGAAGCAGTGCTGCAGGAATCTCATATTGCTGAGAGTCTCATTTACATTGCGCCTCCCCTTTACAACCCTCACATAGGTCCGGAAGTAGTGCCTCGTGCAGTGGGAGAAGAGGGGCTGGATTCCTGCCTCGTGCCTGAGTGCGTTTCTTGCAACGAAGCCGATGAGGGTTCTCAGCCCCAATTCGTTGTAGTAGTCGGTCCTGACAGAGACGGAGTCGTACTTCCTCTTGCACGCCTTCGGATAGGTCCCGCACAGCGCAGAGGTATCGGTAGCAGTAACAGCGAGAATCCCCTTGTTCTTCACGGACTGAATTGCAGAGTCGACAAATCTTATTGGGGGGCCAAATGGGTCAATATCTATAAACTCAAATTTCTCGGTTGCAAGAAGCTGGTTAGCACTCTGTTTTGTGATTCTGCACTTAACCTTGTTAAGTCTGCAGTTCCTCTCCATCAGCTTCACAGCCTTCGGATTCAAATCATTCATTACGGTAGTAATTCCTGTCTCCTTTGCAATCCTCACGCCCCTCGCTCCGCTTCCAGCTAACAAATCGCAGAATTCCCCGGGCTTCAAAATCTTGGCAACAGCAATCGAGATGTCCCTGTTCAGTTCCATCTCCGGGTTGTAGAAAACCTCGTTCCTCTTCGTCAGCTTCTCCTCCCTCGGGACAAGTAGCTTTGTTCGTCCTTCGACGACTTCTATAATGCGCATCATTATATATCTGAATCAACTAATCTAATCTTATGGGCGTAATAGTCGCAGTGACCGGGGCCTCAGGAGCCGTAATCGCCATGAGGCTGCTGGAGGTTCTGAAGGAGAAGAGGATTGAGACCCATCTCATTATCTCAGAGTCTGGAAAGAAGGTGATTGGCTACGAGCTTGGGAATTCCGATGAGATTCGCAGCCTCTCAACGTTCCATTATAGCGAGGATGAAATCGATGCCGGCATCGCAAGCTCATCAAATCCCGTCGATGCGATGGTCATAGCCCCCTGCTCGCTGAAGACTTTATCAGCAGTAGCGAACGGCTTCTGCGACAACCTGATAACTCGCTGTGCAGAAAATATGCTCAAGCTCAATCGGAAGCTCGTCGTTATGCCCCGGGACACGCCGCTAAGCCTCGCCGCAATCGAGAACATGTACAACCTGAAGCTTTCTGGAGCAATAATCCTGCCCCCGAATATGGCATACTACTATGGGCCGAAGACTGTCGACGACGTAACGGACTTCTTTGCAGGGAAGATTCTCGACGCCCTTGGCATAGAGCACAGCGCCTACAGGAAGTGGGTAAAGTATGACGAGGCCAGCCCCGTCATCAGGCTTCCGGGAGACTGAAAAATCGACGAACTTGCGGTATGTGAAATCCGCAAGTTATGGGAAATCTTTGATTTCCCATATAGCCCTATTTTTCCTCTGCCGAATATTATTTAATGGATAAGATATCCTATAAAATGAGTTTGCGTGAATTCCTATCTGAGGTGGGTGTAGAAAAAATTTCCAATGAAGCCGACCCAAACCTGGAGATTGCAAAAATTCTTAATGAAAATTCTGGTAAAATAATTCAATTTGAAAAAGTAAAGAATTCCCCCTATCAAATCTTCGGAGGAGTATGCTCCTCCAGAGAGAACTTCGCCAGGGCCCTTGGAGTAGGGAAGGACGCTTTAATAGAAAAAATCAGCGAGGCCATAAACAACCCGACTGAGCCAAAGGTAACTGATAACGCCCCCTGTCAGGAGGTCGTTGAGAAAGAAGTAGACTTGTCAAAGCTCCCGATCCTCACCCACACACAGGGGGACATGGGCCCCTACATCACGGCGGGAGTCTTTGTCTGCAACGACATGGAGTTCGGTCTCAACCTCAGCTTCCATCGGGCAAGCCCCATTTCCAAGAACAAGCTGGTTGCAAGAATCTGTAGCAGGGATTTGATGGAGTATATCAAGAGGGCCGGCGGAGAGTTGGACATTGCAATCTGCCTTGGTCTGCACCCCTCCGTTCTTCTTGCAGCAGCAATCTCAGCAGGAATTGAAACAAATGAATTCAAGATTGCGAATTCCCTTCATCTCCTTGAGCTCGTAAAGTGCAAGACTAACAACATATTTGTTCCTGCCGATTCAGAGATAGTCCTCGAGGGCAGAATAACGAAGGAGAGGCATGCCGAGGGACCGTTCCCTGACATAACGAGGACCTACGACATCGTTCGGGAAGAACCGGTCATTGAGATTAATCTCATAACTCATAGGAAGGACGCAATCTACCAGGCTCTTCTTCCCGCCTCACAGGAGCACGAACTCCTGATGGGCATGCCCAAGGAGCCCGTAATATTTAATGCAGTCAATGATGTTTGTAAGTGCAAAAATGTCCTCCTCACCCACGGGGGCTCTTCATGGCTCCACGCAGTTATACAGATAGACAAGAAGAACTCCGACGACGGGAAGAAGGCCATAGAAGCCGCATTCAAGGCCCATAAGAGCCTGAAGCATCTAGTAGTCGTTGACTCTGACGTAGACATCCACGACCCGGCCGATGTCGAGTGGGCCGTTGCAACCAGATTCCAGGCCGACAGGGACCTAGTCTCCTTCAGGGAGCCGGGTAGCTCTCTAGACCCGTCAGCCGAGGATGACAGGACCACCTCCAAGGTGGGGCTGGACGCAACAATCCCCTCCGACCGTGAGAGGGAGAAGTTCGCCAAGATTGAATTCTAACGCAATGGAACTGACAAAGGAAGAGCAGTCGATGCTCGACGGCGAAGAGGGGGAGGGAGTCCAGAAGGCCGTGGAAATCCTTCTCGCGCTCGGCAAAATCTATGATGCCGGGAGATTCATCCCCGTCAGCAGCGCCCAGGTCGCAGGAGTCAGCTACAAGAACCTTGGCGATGCAGGGCTTGAGTTCCTGGAGGACTGGGCCAACAAGGGGGCGAAGGTGAGAATTCCAACGACTCTTAATCCAGCTGGAATTGACATTGAAAATTGGAAGAAATTAGGAATTTCTGATGAATTTGCTCAGAAGCAAATTAGAGTTATTGAAGCCTACAAGAGCATGGGAATCCAACCAAGTTGTACGTGCACCCCGTATCTTGCCGGCAACCTTCCAAAGCAGGGCGAACATGTTGCATGGAGCGAGTCCTCGGCAGTTTCCTATGCCAATTCCGTCATAGGCGCAAGGACGAACAGGGAGGGAGGACCGTCAGCCCTCGCTGCTGCAATAGCCGGCAGGACCCCAGAATACGGCCTTCATTTGGATGAGGACCGGGAGCCGAACCTTCTGGTTGAGGTTAAATGCGAGCTCAACAGCATATCAGACTTCGGAGCCCTTGGCTACATCATCGGAAAGGAGGCAGGGAATTCTATCCCTTATTTCAAAGGCATAAAACAAGCCGATTCCGACTCTCTGAAGAGCCTCGGCGCTGCGATGGCTGCATCTGGGGCGGTTGCGCTGTATCATGTTGAAGGGATTACACCGGAGGCCAAGTTAGGCACTACATCTACCGGTGAGTTAGGCACTACACCCGAAACCCTCACCATAGAAAACCTCGATGACGGCTATAAATCTCTGAACTCAGACGCACAGGACATAGACCTCATCGCGATTGGCTGCCCCCACGCATCCCTCAATGAATTGAAAAAGATTTCAAATCTTCTGGATGGAAAAAAGATAAAATCAGAATTGTGGATTACAACATCGAGAAAGATTATGCTGGCTGCAGGAAATGAGGTGGCAAAGATAGAATCCTCAGGAGCCAAGGTTGTTGCTGACACCTGCATGATTGTGGCTCCAGTCGAGGAACTAGGTTTCAAGACCATGGCAACCAACGCAGGAAAGGCAGCATTCTACGCACCCTCTCATTGCAACCTGAACGTCAGGTTCGGGACCCTGGAGCAGTGCATCAACGCGGCAATAACCGGAAAATGGAGCTGAAGGGCAGAATAATACGGGCCGGGAAGGCGGAGGGCGAGGCACTCAAATCAGATTCCCCGCTTTCATTTTTCGGTTGCATTGACCCGGAGACAGGAACGATAACGGAAGAAGGGCACGAATTACAAGGAAATTCAGTAAAGGATAAAATTCTAATATTTCCTCATGGAAAAGGATCCACTGTGGGCTCCTATTCCCTCTACAGGCTGAAGAAGAACAACTGCGCTCCGGCAGCCATTGTAAACCAGGAATGCGAGCCCATAGTCGCTGTGGGAGCCATAATCTCCGACATCCCGTGCCTCGACAGGGTGGATATCAGCAAAATAAGCAATGGCGACAAAGTAATTATCGATAACGACTCAATTATTATTGAAGATGGCTGAACTCATAATCCTGAAGCTGGGCGGCTCCGTGATAACCAAGAAGGGCGAAGGGAAGGCAGAGGTCAACAAAGAGGTACTTGAGAGACTTGCTGCCGAAATCTCCGAGGCAAGGAAGGAAAAGGAATTCCCCCTTATGATAGTGCACGGTGCAGGACCATTTGGTCATGTGCCTGCGAAGGAATACGGGCTGCATGAAGGCCTCAAGGACGAGAGACAGATAGAGGGCTTCTCTATCACTCATCACTCGATGGAGAAATTGAATTTCTTGGTCGTCGAGGCCTTAAGGAAAGCCGGCCTCAACGCAATGGAGTTCCAGCCCTCCTCAATCGGAATCCTCAGGAACGAGGAGCTGGTCCACTTTCCCACCGAAGCATTGGAAGGAATTCTTAATATCGGCCTGATTCCAGTTGCCTACGGTGACGTGCTTGTAGATGAAAAGAAGGGAATATCTATCCTCTCCGGCGACCATCTCGTGCCATATCTGGCAAAGAAGCTCAACGCTTCGAGAGTCATCATAGTCACCGATGTCGCAGGCATATTCGACTCGAACCCCAAGGAGAACAAGGATGCGAAATTAATTCCCGAGATTAATTCAGGGAACATCGACTCGCTGAACATCGGCAGTTCAACCTCCACCGACGTCACAGGTGGAATGCAAAGAAAGGTCCGGGAGCTCATGAGGCTGGAAATCGAATCGGAGATAATAAGTGCACTTGAACCAGGACTCGTGAAGAAAGCCCTCCTCGGCGAGAGGAACCTTGGAACTGTAATAACCTGAGTTTGACAGTTAGTTCTTTGATTGCTTGAAGTTATAGGATTTGGCAAGTTTCGTCTGCGAAACTTGCAGACAGGCCCTGTCTTTTCCTGTAAGTGCGGTGAGAAACAACAATTTTTCTCAAGAATGGAGAGCCTCACGGCTAACCAAAAACTAAAGACGATCCCCCAGACCCATATTTTTTGTCTATCCTAATGATAAACCCAGCAACTTTGCCAGGAAAGACGTCACGTTTGCGTATTTTCTGCCAAGAATGTTGCCGTAATCGTCAACTTCGACAATAAGTGTCAAACCTTTCAGTGCGTCCACAATCGTTTTCTTTGCTTTCTTTACAAGGCCGCTTGTCTGCTGAGCCAAGGCAATGAATAGGGCTGTGATCATGCATATCAGAACTGCGCCTTTCACAGCATTTTCTCTCCGCACTCTAAACGGCCTTATCTGGCAGACGCTCTTGAGATCGCTTATGAGCTTTTCAACCTTATCCTTTCTACGGTATAGTTGTAGAGCATCCTTGGGATCAAGTTCCTTGCTTGAATCCAGGGCATAGAAGCCATCCAGGTCTTTATCTTTCTCCAGGTCTGCTATGATCTCTTCATCGGTCTTTTTCCAGAGCCGTTTCTGGATGGTGATCTTGGTTGTTACAACAACATCGTTGAGCTGTTTTGTTATCTCTTTCTTTTTTGTCAGCTTCTTCTTCAACGCTTTCACGCCCTTCTCTTTTAGTGTATCCATCATCTCCTTCTTCTCGGTGAGCGTCTTTTTTATTTTCTTATTTCTTTTCTTGTCGTCATGTTTTGCTCTGCGTTCGTCATGGTAGAAGTAGCGATAGATGCCGTTTGTCTTCTCCACGTGCACGTGAACGTTTTCACCTGTCTTGTAGGTCATCACATGCTGCATCTGCGTTTTGTCGATTGACTGCATCTTTTTTCTGACATATTTGTAATCCTTGACTGCCGTCAGATAATGACAATGTTTGTCTGTAACCAGGTCGCAGTTTTTCTCCGACTTTGGTCCTTTGTCAAAGACGATCAACGACCCCTCAGGTAGTCTGTGACTAAAACCTTCAAAGTCTTTTTTGAACTGGTCCATGTCAACTACATTACCGTCCTCCACCGAATAGTAGAACGGTATGTTCTGCTTATCGTTCATCGCCAACCCGATCTTGATCTGTTTCTTATCGCTTCGTTTATCTTTGCTATGCCCGTACTTTGCAATCGTGCATTTGTTTCCGTGGAAAAAAGACGATGTCCAGTCAGCGAAAACAACACTAAGGTCCAGGCCAAACTCTTCATCAACGGCGTCCATGAGCTTGGAGTATATGTCCTCACCATGTTCTCCGAGTTTTTCAAGCCCTCGATAGTATGTTTTCACGTGAACGTCCTTTGGATCAATGCCAAACTCCAACAACGCTGAGGACCTATCTCTTATGTCTCTGACGCTTTGAAATACGCTCTTAGGCTGATCTATTCTCGCAGAGACCAATGAAAGAGCGATCTTATCCAAGGGCACGCCCCTCTGCTTCAGGTTCATAGAGTTGATCACATCAGATAAACCAGTTTTTCTATCCATCCGCCGTGTAAGCTCAGTCCCGCCAGCACGTAAAGCTTTTATGCTCCCATTCATAATATCCATTGCATGTGCCTCCTTTTATCTATTATTAGATATTAGGAGGCTTCCAGCTTATCTGTTTCGGTTTTCAAAGACTATAAAAAGAGATCACGTTTGTGTCAAACTCAGGGTAATAAGGAAATAAAGTAAAATAGTAAATGACACGAAATTTCGCTAAAGCGAAATTTGTGTCTCAAATCACATTGTTTGGCAATGTGATTCTACGATGAAGGATAGAAAACTCGACCACATAAGGATATGCCTCGAAAAGGACGTCGAGGCAGGAAGCGCAGGATTCGAGATGGTGAGACTGGCTCACAGGGCTCTCCCCGAGCTGAACCTGGATGAAGTCAATACTGAAATCGAATTTCTTGGCAAGACCCTGGAATACCCATTAATCATCGAGGGCATAACCGGGGGAACAAAGGAGGCGGAAAAGATAAACCGGGACCTGGCTGAAATCTCTCAGGAACTCGGAATCGGCTTCGGGGTCGGAAGCCAGCGCATCGCAATAGAGGACAAGGCCCTGGAATCCACCTTCGAGGTGAGAGACATTGCCCCGGACATACTGCTCATAGCCAATCTTGGCGCCATCCAGCTGAACAACGACTATGGCCTAGATGAATGCAAGAAGGCAATCGAGATGATAGATGCAGATGCCCTTGCCCTCCATCTGAACCCATTGCAGGAGGCAATCCAGCCCGAGGGGGAGAGAAACTTCTCAGGTTTAATCGAAAAGGTAAATGAGATATCCTCAAAGCTCGACAAGCCGGTAATAGCAAAGGAGGTCGGCTCCGGAATTTCCCATGAGATTGCAGCCCG
This sequence comes from Candidatus Altarchaeota archaeon, assembly GCA_018897475.1. Lineage (GTDB taxonomy): Archaea > Altiarchaeota > Altiarchaeia > IMC4 > QMZM01 > WALD01. The sequence goes on along the minus strand of JAHIKS010000110.1, from coordinate 6,307 downwards.
GCTCAAGGTGGATGCAATAGACGTCGGCGGTTCAGGGGGCACTTCGTGGAGTCTTGTGGAAGGCTACAGGGCCAACCAAGAAGAAATAGGCAAAACCTTCGCCGGCTGGGGAATCCCCACGGCCGACTGCATCCGGGAGGTCTCAGGCAACGTACCGGTCATAGGATCCGGCGGGGTAAGAAGCGGCCTGGATGCTGCAAAGGCAATCGCACTTGGCGCAGACTGCGTCGGAATAGCACTCCCCGTCCTGAAGGCATACTCTGCAGACGGAAAGAAGGGAGCCAGGAAATTCCTGAACAGATTCCTTACTGAGCTAAGGATAGCAATGTTCCTTACAGGCTCCGGGACGGTTGGTGAGCTCAGGGGCAGGGTACGTGAATGAGATTCCTCGATAGATTCTTCGGCAAGCAAGACAAGCCACCCGAAAAAATAAAGAGCATCAAATTCTCCGAACTCGATGACTGGCTGCGTGAAAGGATAGAGAGGGAAAGCAAGGAAAGCTACAGGAATGCCAAGCCAATAGTCGATGATATTCTAAAATCCGTTGAGAGGATAAATGAATATGCCCACAAGCTTGAAAGGACTGACTGCCCGAAGAACATCCCGAAACGGGCCAAGAAGATAGTCATTGCTTCAAAGCCGGAGTTCGTAAGGGGGGTTCACGATTCTCTCAGGGACATCGAGAATTCCAGCAGGGAGGACATCGGGGAATTCCACCGCAATCTCAATGCCACAATCCTCGGCATGGGGAAGGTGATTGGGGGACAGGGTAGATATCTCCCAGTGGCATTTGGTGACATAATCCAGGACATAGCCAAGGAGCTGAAGTCCATTGTCGCGAATGGAAAGGAGCTGAAGGAATTCATCCCAAAGAGCACCTATGAGTCCATACTCGATAACATCAGCGAAATAGAAAAAGAATCCGGAAGGCTGAAGGAGCTTGCTTCCAGGGAAAAGGAGATTGAGAAGGAACTGAAAAAGACGCTGGAGGAAAAGAAAAAACTTATCCGGGAGCGGGCAGACTTCGAGAAAAGCCCCGAGTTCAGGGAGTTTCACTCCCTCCAGGAAAAGATGAACGAGCTTGGGGAGAAAAAGAGGGGCATAGAAACAAAGATTCATAGTTACCTATCACCGATTAAACGACCCCTGAAGAAACTTAAAAAGGAACTGGACCGGAAGGACATCAATGCCTATATCGAGAACCCCCTGCAGGAGTTCATATCCAGGGGCCTGGACCTGGGCTCCATCGTTGCCGACATAAAGAAGGCAATCGACTCCGGAAAACTTGAGATAAAGAAGAGCGAGCTCGACAAGATAGCGCGGGTTGAGAAGAACCTCGAGGAGCTCCTGGGGCTGAGGGGGCTTCACGCATCAATCGAATCAGAGCTGGCCGAGTTATCCAAGAAGTTCGCATCCTTCAAGAAAAGCGGAAGGGGCAGGGAGCTGATGGGGGAGATAGAGCACCTCGGCACAAAGCTGGACGAGCTTAAAAGGGAGCCTGAGAAGATAGAACGGAAAAGAGCCCAGGTCAAGGAAAGGATTCTGGCGGCAAGGAATTCAATCGAGAATTCGCTGCGTGAATCTAAGCATAAGATAGAGGTGAAATGGGATGCTATGTGACAAAAAGCATAAATATTTATGCATAAAAATTAAATCTTAAATAGAGATGGATAAACGGTTTGCTTTCATTGGCGTTGCGGCACTGACTTTGCTTCTATTGCCTAGTTTCGCCATTGCACAGTCTGAAAACTCCGATTTGATGGACATGATTACTCAGATATGGGAATCCATTACTGGCACCGAGACTGCCGATGAAACAACCGAAACCATTGAAGCTCCCATGGCTGGGGAACCCTTGGAAGGGGGCATAATCAGCGATTCTGAAATAGCCGCCCAGGAAGGGGAAACGGCAACCCACGAAACAAAAGAGTCCGTAACCTTTGAGGTGGTTCCGGTAGAGGAGTACAACATTTCTCTCTTCACGGGATGGAATCTAATCTCCACTCCTTATCAACTGGTTAATGAAACCCTTGATTCCTTCCTTGAGAATATAGATGGGCAGTGGAATATAATGGAGAGCAGAAGCAAAGACAACTGTGCCAAGGCACAGTACTACTGGTGCATCAACAGAGTGGCACTCCCGCCCCAGATAAATAAGATAAATAACCTACAAGGATATTGGATTAATGTCACCGACGTGGTTGATGGAGACAATATAACTGCTACCGGAATTCATTACTACAAAGAGATTTCAGTCTTGTTGTACAAACCCGATCTACCCAACTGGGACGGCTGGAACATGATTGGCTACCCAAGGAATTCATCAGTCACCGTTGAGAATCTACTTGATTCCTCGCTGAGCAGCAACTGGACCTTGCTTGAGGCTTATGAAAATGGGGGATGGCTTTATGCGATAGAGGAGACTCCGGAGCCTCTGAGGGACACAATCTGGACGCTTAAAAATGTAACGCCCGGTAAGGGCTATCTTATAAAGATGACGGAGAATGATACGCTCATAATTCCAGAAACCACCAGACCATATTAAACCCCCAAAAATTAAATTCATACACGATGAGAAAATATACCTATTACCTTGTTGGAATCATAATCCTCAGTGGAATCTATACTCCAACCTCACAGCTAATGCCTGCAGCATACTATGGTGATATGGCCCGCGACGGGGCTGATGCGCCCATGGGCACAAACATATCCATATGGGTTGATGGGACTGGGATAACATCCTCAGAGTATATCACGACTGCAAATGGCATATATGGCCCCCACATAGATTTGGACCCAAGCGCCCTTTATCTTACAGTTCCGCCAGACAATGGCGACACACCCGAAAAGGACGGTGGCATAAGCGGCGATACCATTGCCTTCAAGATAAATGGATTTACTGCTGACCAGACTGCAACATGGTCCTCTGGAGGTGTTAGCAATATCGACCTCACCTGCAGCAACTGTGACAACCCGCCCATACTGAACGGAAGCGTTAGCCCCTCGACGGGGTATGAAGACACCACATTCACCTTTACGGTGTACTACAGCGACCGGGATAACGACGCCCCGAGCTGGCTGAATGTGTATGTAAGTGGGTTTACAGAGCCTGAGAACATAACTGGAGACTTCCATGATGCAACGACGCAGAGCGAATACAAGGACGGCAAGCAGTATTCGGTCCAGGTCTCCGGGCTCTCTGCCGGCACCCACACCTACAAGTTCAGCGGCTCTGACGGCTTTGTTGCCACGTCAAGTGCAACAATGCAGGGACCGACGGTCTACGACAGGCTTTCCATAACCCTGAACGAGGGCTGGAACCTGATATCACTACCGTTCGAGGCAGTTTAACTTTAAGAATACCTAATATTAATAAAATGAAAGGAAGGAACATAATCGTCCTGGGCTCGGCCCTTATGATAGTTGCGATACTGCTCATCATGGTATATGCACAACCGGTCATATACCCTAATTTCTGGGGGAAGGTTACACTCAATGGTTCCCCAGAGATCGGTGGTGTGGTTAAGGCGTATGTCGATGTGGGTGGAACCTATGAACTCCGGGCACAGACAACAGCGGTCGAAGACCAGGGAGAGGCCTGGTACAGCTTCAATATCCCTGGCACTGCAGATGATGAGGACAAATCCATAATGTTCAATGTAACTCCATCAGGGGGTGGTTCAGACTCATACTTGGGCGGGACAGATACATATAATTCAGGGGACAGCACCCTGCTTCATCTGAATGCATTCACTACCGGGGGACAGCCCACTGGATGCAACCTTGGGGCGGCATGTAACGAGTGCATTAATTGGTGTGCAAAGGAGGGGTCAGGGACACACGCAGTATGTACCTCACCTGGCAATGAAGGATGTGTCCTAAACAGCGGTGGAGGTAACGCTCCCCCATACAACTGGGCCTGTTGTGGCGGAATAATAAGCCAAATCTCAGTATTTTAGAATGAATCCAGGCAACAAAGGTCAGGGCGCGTTTGAATATTTGATGGCCTATGGATGGGCAATCATAGTCCTGCTGATAATAGGGGCGACCCTCTGGTACCTTGGAGTGTTCAACGTGGAGCAGACGGGAGTCACAGTGTCCGGGTTCTCAAAGATTAAGCCCCTTGAAACAAGCATACTGTTAACTCCCGACGGGAACTTCTCCGGAATCTTTGTTAATGGTGCGGGCTATGTTATCAACGTCAGCAATATCACGATAACGAATATGATAGGACCACCCTCCAAGGAATGCAACGTAACCAACGGAACCGGGAATAAAAGAAGGGACGAGCAGTTTTGGATCAGGGCCATAAATTGCGTGGACGGGCTAAGGCCGAGGGGAACCCCATATACCCTTTACGTCAACATATCCTACTTGGGGAGGGTAGGCGGTACCGACATATCGCGCCGGGAAAGAGGAACCATCCACGGCTTTTATGAGTTCTATCTGCAGATAACGACAACCTCTATGACAACAACGACTTCGACATCAACAACGTCAACATCAACAACATCAACTTCAACATCAACTTTAACAACAACCTCGACTACAAGCACATCGACCACGGCCATTGCGACTACAAGCATAGCCTCGTCAAGCGTTATGATATGCTCGACCGTCTATGATTGTGGCGATAGTGACAGCGTGTGTCCCGGAGACTACGGTGTAACCTGTTCTGACCCGGACTGCTAACTAGAAATCTGTAAGCGACCTCTGCCCGGAACCCCAGAATTCGTCCCCCTCCCCTTTGAGGGTTGGCCTGCCGTACTGTCCTCCACCCCCACCAACGTACTGAATCTTGCCCTGCCGGAATTTTTCTATGACTCTGCCCACTTCAGGGTCGGCCCTCTTGACCTCCGCTATGTCAGAATCAACAAGCACATTTATCTCGGTCCCGAATAAATCGACCAACGACCTCCACCTCTCCTGTATGGTCTTGCTGGTCATCGTCCTGATTCCAGTAACGATGGATATTACCTCCGCGAGAGGGATTATGTGGAGATATGGGGGCCTGTGCCAGGGATGCTTTGGTTCCTTGAATTTCGCAAGCTCTTCAATCCTGTCAAACACACCCTTCTTTATCCTTCCATTGCATTCGGGACACTTCCACTTCAGCATCAATGCGTCCTTTAACATGAACCTCTGGTAGCATCTTGAGCACGCCGACAGGTGGTATTTACCCTCCTTTGGATTCAACCCGACATTAAGGACGAACTTTCGTCCCTTCTTTCTCTCTATGACATTCCTTATGTCGTCGAAGTCCAGGTTCTTCAACTCAAGGCGATTAAATTCCCTCCCGAGGCGATGGGGCCACGGAGAATGCGTGTCGGAATTGCTGAGGAAGGTAATTCCATTCAGTTCGGGGATTCTGTCGGCGAGATACGAATCTGCGGAAAGGCCAAGCTCCAGGAATCGCACTCTCTTTAAATTAGAGCCATAGCACTCCGCTATTGAGTCGTATTCCTTGTAGATAGCAGTCCATGGGGTGAATGCATGGGCCGGCCCTACCATGGCATCGACCTCCTGGGCGTAGTCCACTATCTCCTCGCCAGTAAGTCTGATACTAGGCCTTCCGTCTTTGCCTATGTCGTTGGAGTATTTCCTGAACCTATCAATCAGGGATTCCGCGGCTGATCTCGAGGGAAGAAGAAGGAGATGGTGGACCCTTCTCGAATCCTCCACCTCGGCAGTAATCATGAAGTGGGTCTTCGCATCCTTTGTAAAGTAGATTCCATAGCTGTCCTCAATCAGGTTCCCCTTCAGATGCTTTAGCCATCTTGGATCCAATGCATCTCCCGTGCCGACAAGATGAAGTCCCTTGAGTTCCGCCTCCCTTGCTATAAGGGGCAGCTCCATGCTACTTGAAGTCCCCCCCGAATACTTCGAGTGTATATGGAAGTCTACATCGTATCGCTTCATATTCAAATACCTTATTCTCTACCTAAAATCTCGCAAGAAAGCCCCTTGCGTAAGCTGGGGGATGAATTGCGAATCGGTAAAATATACGAAATAAACAAAATATACGCCAAGTTTGTATAACTGCTTAAATACCGCTAATATAACATAATGGAACACAGGAACTATAAGTTTCGGTTGTACCCTTCCAATAAACAGGTGGGAAGATTGTATTCTCAGTTTGATTTGTGCTGTGAACTCTATAATACGCTTCTTGAGAGATGCAAAATAGAGTATGAAACTAATGGCACTTCTCTCAATAGTAAAGCCAAGTTGTGCCAGATCATCAAGGAAGTCAAAGACTCTGACCCTAAGTTTAGAGTTGTTTTCTCTCAAACCCTTCAGAACTGTT
>JAHIKS010000109.1 GCA_018897475.1 Candidatus Altarchaeota archaeon | reverse complement strand
TTTATTATAATTTTCAATCTCCTTTGCAGTAATCTCGGGCGATACTATCTCAGAATAGACATTGAGTTCCCTAATCCTTCTGGCGATTAGATGGCAGTACTGCCCCCCGAAGTCCAGGACTAGGATGCAGTCGGTCATTTCATCATCTTGACGAATTCGTCAAAGAGATAACAGCTGTCGTGCGGCCCGGGGTATGCCTCCGGGTGATACTGGACTGCTATTATGGGCAATTCCTTGTGCCTTATGCCCTCAACGCTCTGGTCGTTCAGGTTTATGTGGGAGATTTCCAGTTTGTCGTCAACGGACTCCGGATCTACTGCAAAACCATGGTTCTGGGTCGTGATATATACCCTTCCAGTCTTCAGTTCCTTCACCGGCTGGTTGGAGCCCCTGTGGCCGAATTTCAGCTTATATGTCTTTGCGCCCAGGGCCAGGGCCATAATCTGGACCCCGAGGCAGATGCCAAACGCCGGAATCCTCTCGTGTATCAGGTCCGCTACTGTTTTGATTACATAATCCGACTTTTCCGGGTTTCCAGGGCCGTTGGATATCAGGATTCCGTCGGGCTCGTGCTCCATAATCTTTTCCTTTGGCGTTCTGGCTGGAAACTGTATCAGGTTTACCTTCCTCTTCAGTATGTTGTGTACGATGCCCTGCTTTACCCCGCAGTCTATCAGGGCGATTGTTTTCTTGCCGCCAACGTCGTGCTTCTTTATCTTATTTGTGGAGACCATGTCCACCAGGTCCAGCTCAGATATGTTCTTTAGCTTCTTTGCCCTCTCTATCAAATCCTCGGTTTCCTTCTCCTCATAGGGGTACTTGAGGATTCCGTTCATGACTCCGTGGATTCTAATCCTTCTTGTCAGGAATCTTGTGTCAATGCCGCATATGCCGGGGATGCCCTGTTCCTTTAGAAATTCGTTCAGGTCGCTTGTTAATTTGCCGTGACTTGGCTCCTGTGTCACCTCTCTCACTATGAAACCCTCGGCCTTTATCCCGTCGGATTCGAAGTCCTCCCGGTTTATGCCGTAGTTGCCAACGAGAGGATAGGTCATCATAAGAATCTGGTATTTGTAGGATGGGTCAGTCAGAGCCTCCTGGTAGCCGGTCATGGATGTGTTAAAAACAACCTCCCCCTCCGCCGTGTCCTTGGCCCCGAAACCGGTTCCCTTTAGGACTGTGCCATCCTGTAAGACTATTACGGCGTTATTTTTATCCATTATTAAAACGATTATAGAATGAGATAATAAGATATAGGGTTGACGGATAGAATCGGTCTATGCACCACTGAGGGCGTTGATTATTGTTCTCCTCTCCCAGTCTGTCAGGCTGCCGCCGTTCTCCATTATGTCTCCTGTGCGGGTTGTGTCAAGGAGCAGCTTTTTTAGAAGATGTATCTCCTCCAGCATCTCTGATATTATCTTCTCCCTTATTACATGGACCTGTTCCTCTATGTGGGACATCTTCGTGCGAATTATCTTCTGTTCCACGGGGGATGTCTCCGCACTCTTTGCAAGCTCTCTCTTTTTGATCCACCTCTGGTTCAGGTTCCTTAATTCCTTCTTTAGTTCGTCTATCTCCCTCTCTATCCGGACCATGGACTTATTTATCTTCTTTTCACCTTCTCTTGACTGGATAAACTCAAGGAGTTCTCTGTCGTTCATGCCTTCCAGGCTGGCTCCTGAGGCCTTTATCGCCCTGTCAATCAACAATTGGAATTGAAACATTTTCCTTTCTGATATTTATATAGTCAGGGCCTAATTTAAATAAATCCAAAATATTCTATATAGCCTAAATAGATTTAAGATGGAACTCAGGAAGATTCAGCTTACAGGAGAAACGACCTTTATTGTTTCGTTGCCCAAGAAATGGGTCACCAAGAACAATCTTGCAAAGGGAGATGTTGTAGCAATTCTCGAAAAGGACGACGAGCTGGTTATCAGACCGAAGAATGAGAAGGGCTATGTTACCGAGATAAAGATAAAACCTGAAAGCGACCTGGAGCTTATAAAGAGACTCATTATCACAAGATATATCCAGGGGTATGACGGAATCTTTGTTACATCAAAGAAGCACATATCGCAGGACTTCAGAAAGGGTTTGGAGGGGGTGCCCATGTTTCTTATCGGCCTGGAACCCTTTGGTGGAAGCTCCAACGAAATTACATTTAGAATGCTGACTAAAGAAAAGGCCGAAATCATTGAGTCTGTCAGCAGGATGCACGAAATATCAGTCACGTCATTGAATGAGCTCATGGGTCAGATAGACCTTGGCAAATATGAGAAGGACGTGCTTGATGGCATAATAATGAGGGATAACGACGTGGACAAATTCTACTTCCTTATCCTGAGACAGCTGTCCTCGAGGTCTGGAAGAGAGGTAATTCCATTGATACAGATTATAAGGAGCATAGAGAGGATTTCAGACCACGTAGAGAAAATAGCGAGGCTGATGATGGAGAGGGGGAGAATCAACAAGAAGGACGTCGTCCCCTATAAAAGATTGATTGAGCTGTATAATGATGCCATGCTTGCCCTGAGGTCTGAAAACATACATATAGCAAACGAGGTCATAAAGGATGTCAGGAGGATGAGGGAGGAGGATGAGATTCTGCTGGACAAGCTCCTGCAGAAAAAGACCGGTGGCTCCCTCCTTATGCTTGAGAGTTTCAAAAGGATTGGCGAATACATCTCCGACATTGCGGAGGCGGTAATTAATCTATCCTAGAAATGTACGATTTGGTTATAGTCGGCGCGGGCCCGGCAGGAATCTCTGCCGGAATCTATGCAGTAAGGCGCAGCCTGAAGACGATAATTCTGGAAAAGGCCTCTGTCGGGGGGCAGATGCTTCTTACTAACGAGATTGAGAACTGGCCCGGCTTTGAGATGATTTCGGGTTCCGACCTTGCCGGGAGAATGGAATCCCATGCAAAAAAGCTCGGGGTTGAGATTAAGACGGGGGAGGTTATAGGGATGAATCTGGACGGGGATGTGAAGAAGCTAACCACGAGGGATGGAGAGCACGAAACCAAGGCAGTCATAATCGCAACCGGTGGGCAGCACAGAAAGCTCGGAATCAAGGGCGAGGATGAATTCGCCGGGAAGGGGGTCAGTTACTGTGCTACCTGCGATGCCCCATTCTTCAAGGGCAAGACTGTTGCAGTGGTCGGTGGCGGAAATATTGCTGCAGAGGATGCGCTCTATCTGAGCGAGGTTGCATCGAAGGTTTACCTGGTTCACAGGAAGGACTCCCTCAGGGCAGAGGAGGCCATTCAGGAGAGGCTGAAGGAGAAGGGAGTTGAGTTTATTCTCAATAGTGAAGTTGAGGAAATTCTTGGAGAAAACTTTGTGAATTCCATCAAACTGAAGGGTGGGAAAACTCTGGAGGTGAACGGCGTCTTTATCTCCATAGGGATTGTGCCAAGCACCACAATGGCCAAGGCGGCAGGAGTTGAACTGGACGATAAGGGCTATGTGAAGGTCAACAGGGAGCAGGAGACCAGCGTTCCTGGCGTTTTTGCGGCAGGTGATGTCACAGGCGGAGTAATGCAGATTTCTACGGCAGTTGGGGAGGGGTGCATTGCTGCCCTATCGGCCTATAAACATGTGAAGAAGCCATATTGGGGTTAGAAAATCACTATGAGACAGCCCACTTATTGTTGTATAACCCTGTAAATCCTCGATTTCGAATAGCTGGTAAGCGTGAATCGGATCTCCGGGTCTACTACGATTATGTCGTTCTCCCTACACCTGAGGGTTTTGTCACTGGTAGTTACCTTTAACGCGCCATCCACCACATACATGTAGAGTGCTGATTCATCAAGGAAATCCACCTGACCGCCATTTTTGATCTTTAGTATCTCCAACTGGTAGCTGTAGTGCTTGTCCTTTATGTTATGGGTTTTGACGCTATGATTTCCGTCCTTTTTTGTTTCATGGGCCTTAAGGACCCCACCATATCCCTCTCTGATTTCTTCATCATAATAATCGGCTTTCCATTTTAGTATGGCTTCCCCTGATTTTACGCTTATGTTTTTGTTGATAGACACATTGGGGTTTTCCAGTCTATGAATTGTTTCAGGCTCGAAATAAGCGACTTCTTCGTTTTTTATCTTAAAGGTTTTTTCGAATCCTTTATCTCTATAATCCCCCTGGATTTCTGCACCAAGATTCAGGGAATGCTCACTTTGTGGATGATAATGAAATAATTGAACGTGATTGCGTGGCATGAAGGCCATAGTTACTGAGAGGCCCATCTCAGACAATGGCTTTGTATGCAACCCCCAGCCCTTTCTCAATTCTTTAACTCCCTTCAGATTAAGGGCATACCTGTTAGGCAGGCTATCCCATTTGAGAACGTCTATTGGCGGCTTCGTCTGCATGATAGGATTTTCTCTCAGTATCTGTTCTCCATTACCCTGTATCTTAATCAGTTTATTCATGGTACGATCTATTTTTTTGTCCCTATCATACCTGAGTAACTTAGAGATCATTAGCTGGCAATTTTCAGTAAAGTGTCTTGCTATCCTTGCTCTTCGATGGGTGTCCTCTTTCTTTACCTCACCCCGCCTAAGACCCATTATCTCTTTTTTTAATTCATCCAGAATCCACTTTTCCTTATCCAGTTTGTCAAGTAATTTTGCTATGTCCTCGAATGTCTTTATATCCTTCTTGTTGTAAAGTTCGTCATATCTCATCTTGGCAGTCATATCTACATAGACTAGTTGAATAAGAAACCATGCGTCTAAGTAGGATTTAAAACTTTCAGTTAACCATCTAGTCCTAACCCTTCAAAACGTCGCAGATTTTCAGTGCTAAATTCTCTACAGTCTGCAGACCGGTTTCATCCTCAAGGGCATCGCCCGGGTTTCTTCCGACCGCTATGCCACCGAAGTGGGCGGTGGTCTTGTCAGCAACGACAACCATCTCGTGCAGGAACATCCAGTTTCGTATCTGGTTGGTGGTGAATTCCTGGCCTCCGTTTCTGCTCCCTCCAATTGCTATTGCGCCACCCAGCTTTCCTGAGAGCTGGTATTTGTTTCTCCGGAGTGGGAGGGTCCTGTCGAACAGGGCCTTGAGTCTGCTGGAGACAGAAGCGAAGTATGTGGGGGAGCCGATGATGATGGCGTTGGAATTATTCATTTTTTCTAGAATTTCAGCAACGTCATCGGCTATGGAACAGGTGTGAGGGGACTCTTTGCATATATCACAATGAGTGCAGAATTCTATGTTTTTATTCGATAAGGATATGAATTCAGTTTCGGCTCCTTCCTCTCCACAGACCTCAAGCGCCTTCTTTACAAGGAGGTCGGTATTCCCCTCGGCTCTATGGGTGCCGGATATTCCAAGGATTTTCATATTAGAGTTTTGGATTGAATAAATTAAAACATGAGACTTCTCAATCTCGAGCTGGAGAACTGGGCGTGCCACGAAAGGCTTGATGTCGACCTATCGGCGGGGCTGCAGATAGAGGGCAGGAACGGCGTTGGAAAGAGCAGCATCCTTGAGGCCATAAGGTTTGTATTTGCAAAGGATGCAAGAAGGTATAAAGGGAAGATTAAGAACGGCAAGAAGGCCGCAACGGTAAGGCTGGAATTCGGCAGGGATGAAACCTCCTACCGGGTTGAGAAGAGTATGCATCTGAATAAAAGCTCTACAGCGAGCCTGACCATGAACGGAAACCTTGTTGCTGATAATCCCACCTCAGTCTACAATTCATTGCAGGACTGCCTGGACGAGAGGATTTTCGACAGGCTGCTGTATGTTCCGCAGGGCGGTCTGACGGAGCTGGTTGACAGGTTGAGTCTGAAGGGGGGCAGGCAGGAGCTTGATTCCCTCCTTGGGCTGGACAAGTTCGACCTCGTTTATGATGGAGTTGGAAGAGAATTCATAGAGAGAAAGGCAAGATACGAGAGCTACCATGAGGAATTCAGGAGGTATCCGGAGGGTCTGGAGGAAAGCTCCGAGAAGGAGATGAGGGTCCTGAATCTGGAGATGGATAGAATAAATAGGAGGGGGGAGGATGAGAGGAAGAGGCTCAATGAACTGTCGGGGGGAATCCAAAAACTTGACCATGATATCGAGGATATGCAGAAGACGAGGGAGAAAAGGGAGGAGCTGAACGAGAGGATGAACGAACTGAGGGTTAAGATAGGCGGGCAGGAGAGCGAGATTTCCGGCTTAAAGAAAGATCTTGAGCAGATTGATGAGAAGAGGAAAAAGACTGCCGTCCTTCTCGATAAGGAGAAGAATCTTGAGAAATATGAGAGGATAAGGGAGCTTCTCTCGGAATTGAAGAGCAATGAGGACAGGCTCGTTGACAGGAAGGGGATAGAGAAGGACAGGGATAAACTTGAGAACCTGAGGGAGACCCTGGTGAAGAAGAGGGAGATCCGGGAGAGGCTCGGGGGTTCAGAGGAACGGGTAATGACGCTGGAGAGGGCCCTTGCAGCCTGCAGGCAGAGGGGGAAGGAGATAGGGGACTATCTCAAGGGCCTTGAGGGCCTGGACATGGCGGCGAAATGCCCCAGGTGTGGCAGGCCATTGACCGAGAAGCACCTTGCCATAGAGAAGAAGGTCGCCAGGGACGAGGTCAGGAAGGCGTATATCGAGATTAAGGCGGTTGAAAAGGAGCTTGAAAAAGACTCCAAGACTTGGAAGGAGCTGGAAAAAAGGTTCGAGCTCATGAAGAAGAATGGTATAGAGGCGGAGTGCCTTGAAAAGGATTTATCTTCCAGGGAAAGGGAGAATAGGGAGATTCTCGACAGGATTGATAAGCTCAAGAGGAAGCTAGAGGATTCCGGTTACTCTGGGGAGAGTCAGAGCGCCGTGGAATCGAGGATTGCAGAACTGAACAGCATCAGGGGCGAGATAAAGGCCCTGGGGAAGGAGATTGAAAAGGGGGAGGTATATGAGAAGGGACTTAGGGGTATTGAAAAGGAAAACACTGGGCTCAAGAGCGAACTGAAAAAGGCGGAGGAGGAATTCACCGGGCTTGAATTCAACAGCGATACATTCAATTCTATACAGAAGGAGAGGAATTCCCTGAATGACGACAGGTATAAGCTGAAGGGTGAGATGGAAAGGGGGGGATTCAGGATTAAGGAGATTGAAGGGAAGGTTGATGAGATAGATAAGGTAATGAGGAACTTCGCCGGGCTGAAGGACAGGATGGGGAAGGCCGGGAGAGAGATGAATCTCTTCAAGGAGGCAAGGGACGAGGTATTTCACCCGAACAAGGGGATACGAAGATATTACAGGGAGCTGTATATGAAGAGGCTGAGCAACCTGCTTACATACTACTTTAGGGAAATAAACCAGAACCCCAGATACAGGGAGGTCATGTTCGACAAGGACTACAGGATTCTGATAAGGAGCAATGAGGGGGAATTTGAGATAGATCAGCTCTCCGGAGGAGAAAGGGTTCAGCTTGCACTTGCACTGAGAATCTCATTGATAGAGCTGCTATCGCCTGTAAGGATGATGGTTCTCGACGAGCCCTTCGGCAGCCTTGATAAAGAACATAGGGAGATTCTAGGGGAGGCCCTGAACAAAATAGCGAGTGACGGCCAGCTGATTCTGGTTACCCATATTCATGTAGAATCTCTCAATCTGCCCAAGAAGCTGGAGCTGGGAGGGTATTAGTAGCGGGGCCTTAGGAGGCATTAGTACCTTATCTCAAAGTTGGAGAATTCGCCGGTGGGTTCTTCCAGTTCGATATCGACCTTGGTTACGTTGGAAAAGGAGGGGCCCTTTCTGCACCACTCGATTGCTTCTGTAACCTTTTCTTCGTTTCCTTCGAAGACCGCTTCGACTGTTCCGTCAGGAGAATTCCTTACCCAGCCTGAGAGGCCGAGCCCTGTTGCCATGTCCCTGGTGCTGGCCCTGAAGAATACGCCCTGGACACTTCCTGAGATTCTGAGATGGGCTCGGGAATTCATTCTATCAGATGCTCGGCATCTATATGAACCTTGTCGAGGTGCTTCTTTGCTGCCTTTAGGCATTCGTTCGCAAGCTCTTTTGAGGTTGGCGGCATGTCCTCCATGAAGAGGCCGGGCTTGTATGCAAGAAGGGTGTAGGGGATGTCCGGGTTTATTCCCGCTATGAATTTCGCTATCCTGCCGACCTCTATGGCATCGATATAGCCCGAAATCAGAGGGGTTATTGCGGTCAGCACCGGCTCTTTTCTTTCAGTGAATAATTTGTCTGCAACGAGTTTGAAGTTCGTGTATGTCTGTTCGTCATATGCGCCACACAGGGCCTTGTTTATGTTTGGGTTGAAGGCATTGAAGTCCATCTTCATGATTCCTCCGCTCTCAAGGGATATTTTGGCCGCCTTCAGCATCAAATCCTCATCTCCGTTGCCGTTGGACTCCCAGCATATCCTTATGTCAGACCTCTCCTTCATTATCTCATCAGATGCCTTGATGGCAAACGGGAGCTGCGGCTCAGGGCTACCTCCGAAGAAGGAGATGCATCTGATTTCCTTGTTGTTAATGGCCTGGGACACAAAGTCATCCAGTGTTATCCTCGGTGCCTTATCAATCTCCTTATGGGTGGGGTTCTGGCAGAACAGGCAGTCGAGGTTGCAACCATACAAAAAAACCGCGAGATTCTTTCCCTGCTCCTTGTTCCCCTGGCAGAACCATGAGGCGCAGCAGTTTGCTGGCAATGGGTTGAGATAGAGCTGGGCCAGGGCATACTCCGTGTCCGGGATAAGGGTGCCTGCGGAATTCCTCTTTATACCGCAGTAGCCGACCTCCCCGTCAGCCAGGACGCATTTGTTTGAGCATACCTTGCACCGAATTCCCCCCTCGCTCCTTGGCGGCTTCTCAGGGAGATTGAATTCTGTCCTGGCTCTCTTATGGGCTTCATCCATGTAGGGGAAGGTTTCGGTCGGAATTCCCCTGAGACAGTCTATGCAGACGCCAAGGATTTCCGTTACCTCCTTTTCTTCCCCGCAGATTTTACACCTCATTTTGACGGTTATTAAACATAAGAACACCCCCAGAGGGCAAGTATAATTATTGACAGTAGTTAGTGAACTACAGCTCCCAAAAACTATGGTTTTTGGAAGGAGCTTCCTGCTTCCTTGACGAAACTTGCCCCATCCATCGGATGGAGTAGTGGTCTCATCTCCACAGGCGTTAGTTCGGGTCGCACCGACCCTACCTCTAAGAGAGCCTTATTCAGTATGTTTATTGCAGCATTATGGTCTCTGTCCATAACCAGCCCACAGGCTGGGCATCTGTGCTCCCGAACCCATATCTGTTTATAGACGCGGTTACCACATCTGCTACAATTTTGTGTTGTGTTTTTTGGGTCTACCTTCACAAAAGCCCTACCAGCTCCCTCCGCCTTGTAGAACAGCATCTGAATGAAGGTTGACCATGAAGAGTCCGCCGTGTTCTTGGAGTTATAAGCAGATTGCATCATCTCCTTTACTGCCAAGTCTTCTACTGCTACTAGGTCGTAGTTCTCGGTATAGTAGCGTGATAGTTTGTGCAGGAAGTCTCTTCTTCTATCTGTTATTCTCTCGTGAACCCTTGCGATCCTGAAGATTTGTTTTAGCCTGCTTTTAGAGCCTTTCTTCTTCCTTGAGAGCTTCTTTTGCTCTATCTTCAGTCTCTCTTCGAGTTTCAGCAGTTCGTGGGGATGTTCTACCCGCTCTCCGTTGCTGTCTGTAAGGTAGTTCTGTATGTTCAGGTCGATGCCTATCTTCTTGCCTGTAGTGTCTAACTTTTCTGGCTCTGCCTCAACGGAAAATGCTGCAAACCACCGTCCGCTCTGCTCCCTCTTGACATAGACCTGCTTTATCTTGCCCTTGATTTCCCTATGGAGTCTAATGGGTATCTCACCTATCTTCGTAAGGTGTAGTTTATTGTCTATGACAGCAAAGCCAGTCTGATTGTAGACGAAGGTTTTGTATCTGCCGTATTTCTTGAACCTGAGTCTACCGACCTTCCTACCCTTCTCCTTTGAGCCTCTGAGTCCCCGCAAGTTGGCATAGAGTTGCCAGAGAACGTATTGCCTAGTCTTTGAGTGGACATTCTCTAGAGCAGGGTGCTTCTTCACCATAGCAGGTATCTTAGATTGTAAGTCATATTTTGGAGGCACTTTCTCGGTTTCCTTCCACTCGTCCAGAAAATGGTTATAGAGTTTTCTACACTCGTCCAGAGTTTCCAACATCTCCATTTCCTGAGCCTTGCTTGGATAAAGCCTGAAGCGGTAGTTTCTGTTCATTCTCAATTAGGCGATTTATTATATCGTCATAGGTTTCTGTCTTCTTACCTATGCTTTTTAGTCGCTCTCTCGTCTTTTTTGTTAGCTGTATGGTGGTTATTCCTTCCATATAGTTACATATAGGGGGTTTCTATATAAATACAAACTCGGCGTTTATTTTGTTTATTTTTTGATGTGTTGGTCTGTATATTTCGACTTTACGTCGAAATAAATCACGTTGTAGAGCAACGTCATTTCCCCCACCAAATCACAGATTTGGATATTTCAAATCAGAGATTTGAAATAAATCAAAATTTGCGAAGCAAATTTTCATTAGGGGGCTTAGACCTCATTATTAGTTAAAAGTCCCGGAAGCTACCTCTTTGTGACAATCTCAAGCTCAAACCCTGCCTTTCTTGCCCCCTTCTGGAGAAATTCAGACAGGCCCTCGGAATGCAGCCCCGCAACCAGTATATTGTTGAAGTACCTGAACCGGTACTTCTTCTGCTCTTCCGGCTCCGTGACCTCAAGAATCTTGTGGACATAGTAGGGATGGGGGAATTCTATCCTGGCTGATTTGCCGTATTCTCCCTCCCTGAGGCTGATTATTGCCCGGGGTTTTTTTGGGCCCCTTGGTTTTGGTTCTGCTGCTGGCTTTTTAGCAACGGGTTTTGGCTGTGTTTCTGCTGCAGGTTCTTTGGTTGGCTTGGGTGTTTCTGCTGGTTTTGGTGCTGTCTTTGCTGCCGGCTTTTCTGTTTGTTTGGGCGACAGCTTCTTGGCTGCTGGTTTTGGTGCAGCCTTTGCCTTCCCGGCCGGTTTCTCTGTTTTCTCATCCATTTTTATCCAGGAGTAGATTCATGAATTCCGTCCCGTTTCTGAGGCCGTAGGAGCCTTTCTCAGCGGATTTTTCATTAAAGCTCTCTACCGAATCACCTTCCCTGGCGGTTGAGTATATTGCAAAGGGAACCGGGTCGGGTGTGTGGGTCTTTACGCTCAGGGGAGTTGCATGGTCGGGCAAAATTCCGATTGTGAATTCCTTGCCCTTCATACCATCGAGAATTCTCGCAAGGACTCTCCTGTCGATGTTCTCGATTGCCTGTATCTTGTTGTCGAGCTGGCCCTCGTGGCCTGCCTCGTCAGGGGCTTCGATATGGATGCATACGAAGTCGTTCCTCTTAAGTGCTTCCAGGGCATAGTCTGCCTTGCCCTCGTAGTTCGTGTCGAGGTATGCGGTGGCTCCGGGAACCTCGACGACCTCCATTTTGAGGGTTGCTGCAATTCCCTTCAGCAGGTCGACTCCGGATATGAGGGCGCCCTTGAGGTTGAACATTTCACTGAATGATGGAACCTCCTTGTTCCTGCCCGCGCCCCAGGGCCATATCAGGTTGGCGGGCAGTTTGCCGCCTCCCTCCCTCTTCTTGTTTACTGGGTGGTTCTGGAGAATCTCCCTGGATTTCTCAATAAGGTCGTCCAGAATCTTTGCTGTATCCTCTCCCTCGACGGTCTTTGCCCTTGGAAGATTCTCGCTAACGGGGCAGTCATGGATGTCATGGGGGGGTTTGCAGATTATCTCCTCAGAGTATTTCCCGGAGAGGACGATGATGTGCCTGTAGCCTCTGCCGGGATAGAATTTTATGTCTGTAGTGCCTAACTCTTTGTCCAGCCCTTCTATCAGAACCCGGGCCTCATCGTCGCTTATGTGCCCGGCGCTGTAGTCCTTAATCATGCCGTCGGTCTCATTAATCAGATTGAGCCTTATGGCTATCTCGCTGTCCTTCAGTTTGATTCCGAGGCTTCTGGCTTCCAGGGGACCTCTTCCGCCAGGATAGTAAACCTTCGGGTCATATCCAAGGACTGCGAGGTTTGCAACGTCACTGCCGGCTTCGAATCCTTCAGGTATTGTCTTCAGGAGACCACACCGCCCATTCTTTGCTATGAGGTCCATCGCTGGAATCTCTGCCGCTTCCAGCGGGGTTCTTCCACCAAGCTCCTTTATCGGATAGTCGGACATGCCGTCCCCTATTACAACGATATATTTCATATTCAATAGAATATATGATATATGCTTAAAAAATTAACCGTCCGGGGCTTT
This sequence comes from Candidatus Altarchaeota archaeon, assembly GCA_018897475.1. Classification (GTDB taxonomy): domain Archaea; phylum Altiarchaeota; class Altiarchaeia; order IMC4; family QMZM01; genus WALD01. The sequence continues at coordinate 6,651 of JAHIKS010000109.1, read as the reverse complement.
GAGCAGGGGGACGAGAAGGTCATGGTGAGAATTCACAAGGACTCGGTTGAGAAGTTTGAGAACCTGGACGTGGATGAGAAATTCATCCTGATGCTCTTCCAGAGACCCGACTTCCGGTTCTTCGTTGCAGATAATGAGGGGGGAATTGTCGGCTTTCTTGGAGCCGTCTTCTATAGCAGTGTGAGCAGGGCGGAGGTTGGCCCCGTATCAATTGCAAAGGGATACAGAAATTCAGGGGTTGGCTCAAGATTGCTCGATGACTGCGAGAATTTCCTCAGGACATTGAATATAAGGCGGGTAACAGCCAAGGTCAAGTACGACAACAACGAGAGCATAAACTTCTTCAAGAAGCATGGCTTTGAGCAGGAGGCCGTTTTCAGAAGGTACACCAAAGACTATGGGGATGTTGTTCAATTTGTGAAGTTTCTGTAGTATAATATTCATATTTTTAGAAAAATTTTCGTATTTATCTATTTTTAACCCGTAAATGGTATAATATAGTATGCAGAAAAAGACGGGAGGGGGGCGCTATTTCGCGGTTCTTCTGGTGCTTCTCCTTTTGGTTTTGGCTGTTGCCGGGGTGCACATCAGCGACATAGATGTGGAGCCAAACGATTATGAGATTGATAAGGACGATGAGATTTCGGTTGATGTGGAATTCTCCGGAACGCCCTGCAATTCAAAGGTTCTATTCTTCCTGGATGATGTTCTGTTCAGCTCAAAGAATCTCAGGTGCGACACCGAGGATATAGAGTCCGGTTCGTGGGACCTTAAGGAGAGGGAGGTTGAGTGTGGCATCCATGAGATAAGGGTTGAGTTATTCAAGAGCGATGAAAAGATTCAGACCGTCAACCAGACGATAAGGATAGGCAGGGTTCCGGAAATAACCATAAGCCCTACCAGGCCTCTCGTCGATAAGGAGGTTACAATAGAATTCATAGAGGATGATGGTGCTCCTGCAAGGAATCTGGTCGTGGATATATACTGGGTAAAGAAGGGTGTCGGCTCTGCCGATGATTACGACACCGGAAGCGACGGGAAATTAAGATTCACGCCAAAGGAAACCGGGGAGTACAGGTTTACAATAGACGATTCGAATTACTGCGGAAGCGAGAGCTTCTATGCAAAGAAAACGCTAATTGTTGACGGTCCAGACCCATCTGAGCCAAAGGTTGGCGACCCTGTTACTTTTGCTCTTTCAGGTCCAGTCGGGGCGAAACTTATCAGAAGCGATGGAGAAACGACTCCTCTTTACACCACAATAAGCGGCGGGGTCAACTTTACTGTCGATGAGGGAGGTACCTATACATTGATCCTTGGGGAACTGAGTACCGTATACTGGAGCGTTAACAGAACCGTAGTGATAGAAGACAAGGCAGCCATCTCATTATTGATTGAGCCCGAAAACCCCGTCATTGGAAGGAGCATTTCGATAAACACCAGAGTCAATGGGGAGGCGCTTTCCGGCGTTGACATAGAGATAGAGGACCAGACAGGCGATATAAAGACATACACTACCGACCTGAACGGGGTTATGAATTTCATCCCGAGCTCGATAGGCCTTCACAGAGTATATGCGAAGAAGAAGAGCTACAAGGAATCCGAAAAGGATTTCCGTGTTTATAACTCCTTGCATGTATTCTTTGAGCCGGCCAGCCCATCCCCGGGCCAGGAGGTTACCCTGATAGCCAAAAACCAGCTCGGCTATCTGATTGACGGAGTAAATGTCTTTATTCCTGAGATTCCGGTCGGTGGAAAGACAGACAATAACGGCATGTTCAAATTCACTCCCGTGAAGGTTGGCAGATACACGGTAACCCTGAACAAGGAGAGCTACTGGGATGTTGAAAGGGAGTTGAATATTTCCGGGTTACTGGAATTGAGTCTGGATAAGAATGTGATTGAGATTGGAGAATCTGTGACAATTCTTGCATTGGATGAAAATGGCAATCAGGTCTCTACTAGCATAAGGGTAAGAAAGCCAGACGGCTCTGAGGAAGGCCTGAGCGCTATGATTTACACCCCCGGAGATGTCGGTAAGTATCAGATTTCTGCAGGGGGAGATGGCTATGTAATCTCTACCAAAGAGCTCACCGTGAATACTCACCCCCTTGAAGTGAATACCGCAGTTGAGGGTGATGAGCTTGTTATAAAGACGGAAAGCACCTACGGCCCCGTGGCAGGCATTACGCTTCTGCTGAAAACAGCAACCAAGGACGAAACCCTTGTGACCAACGAGAACGGAATATCAAGAACCAGTCTTGAGGAAGGGGCTGTAAGAATCATAGCAAACACCATGAATGTTAAAAAAGACTACGGCATTCAGGACGTAACTCAGGAGATAAGAAGGGAGCACAACTACGGCATGCTGGCTTTGTTCCTCATAGGAATAGTTATATTTGCGGTGGTAGCAATCTTCGTGTCCGGTTCGAAGGGAGACAAGGGTACCGGAACAAGAAAAAAGAGCTCAGTGCTTGAAGGCAGGGACAAAGGCAAGAGTAGTCTTTCCAGCCTATAATTATCACGTCCGCTTTATATATTACTAAATTTAATTCTATTAGTATTGTATTTTGAGGTGATGTTACTAAAATGAGATCAAGAATATCCGCAATAATTATTGCTATGTTGTTGTTTGGGACATTGTGTTTTACCGTTGGAACGGCTTCTGCAAAGACTGATGTTGGCGGGATTAGTGTCACGCTTTCTACATCGTCCAGTAGTATAGGCGATGATACGCTCGACCTTGATGTGGGGGAGGGCTTCTACGTCCATATAAAGCTTAAGGACCCGGAGGACAATGAAACCAACCTGGACGTTGATGTCGAGATAACCATAAATGGCGTCAAGGTCTACGATGATAATGTGGACGATGTCGACGTTGTGGAGGGTGAACCGTACTATATCGTTATAAGCTCAAGCAAATTCGAGGATGAGTGGGAAGAGAATCTGATGGATTACGAATGCGGTGCGGAAAACGTAGAGGTGACAATCTCAGGTGATGTTAATAAGGAAAGTGATGACGATGCAGAGATTGACATAGATGACTATGATTTAAACATTGACATTGACCCGGAAACCCCATCAGTAGATAGCAGGATTACCATTACAGTCACGGATGACGATGATGATGAGTTGAAGGGCGTTACTGTTAAATTCACCCACCTGGGAGACGATGATGAATGGGATACTGGCGATGACTCCTGGGACGATGATACGGATAAAAACGGTGAGGTCGAGGTCACGCTTTCAGAAGAGAGTGCATTCGACGACGACCCCTATGGGAGATATCAGGTAGATGTCTGGGAGGATAAGGGGAACTTCTGCAAGGTAACCAGAACAATAGATTTGAAGCGCAGTCTCGTTATCGGTGAGATAACTCCCTCCAAGCCTGTTGCTGGCAGTGCTATAAGGGTTAAGGTTGTCGACGATGGCGATGTGGTGGTTTTGGGGGCCATGGTAACTGTAAGCTCAAGCGGCTTCCATCAAACTTACACCACGGACTCTGGCGGCTATGCCTCCTTTACTCTAAGCAACGAGGGCAACTATGTTTTGATTGCCTCAAAGAGCGGATACAGCAGTAGCCAAAGCAGAACTCTGGCTGTTTCTACAAAGGAGAGTATACGGGTAAACATAAATCCAAAGGATCAGGAACTGAACAAGGCAGTCGAGATAACAGTTATGGACGAGAACGGTAACGCGCTTACCAATGCAAAGGTTATAATAACAAAGCCCGATGGCACAATCGAGCCGGCAATGACGGTCCCGTCAAGCGGGAAGATAAGCTATGTGCCCCGGCTCGTGGGAACCTACAGCATAAGGGCCGATGCAGATAAGTATGAAACAATAACCAGTAGTTTCAAGGCGCAAAGAGCATTCAGTATAATGGTCCCCGATGTGCTTGAGGTAAACAGGGACATAACGGTAATAATAAGTGATTCCTCCGGCAACCCGGTTGAGGGTGCAGTAGTTTCTGTGGGAGGTACGAGCGTTTCTGGAAAGACCGACTCAGCGGGGAGATTTACATTCAAGCTCTCTGATCCGAAGGAGTATACACTTACCATAAGCAAGGAGGGTTATGCCACCCTTAGCAGAAAGATAAGCACTCTTGGGAGGTTAAAGATTACCCTTGATTCGAACGAGATAGACCTTGGAGATTCCGTGAGTATAGGTATAGTCGATGGACAGGGCAATCTGGTATCTGCCGATATAGAGATAACAAAGCCGGACGGAACAAAAGAGGTGATATCGGGTGATTCCTATACGCCATCGGTTTCCGGAAATCATGGCATAACCGCCATCAAGAATGACTATGAGTCCGATACAGAAAGTCTGATGGTAAGGCCTGCCCCACTGACACTGGAATCAAGGATAAGGGACAATACACTGATAGTCAGCGTTTCAAGTAAAGGGGGGGCGCTTTCGAACATAAAGATTGATGTTGGAACTCCCTCCTGGATGAAGGAGATTGTAACAGATGCTACAGGAACGGCCACTCTTTATCTAACGAATCTGGAGCTAAGCAGCGACATAACGGTAAGTGTGGACAAGGAGGGCTATGAGAGGAAGGAGATAATCCAGGAGATTCCGAGGTTCGACCTTGCCAACTACTCGATACCAGTGATATTCGGCCTTATAATAGTGATAACCATAGTGATAATCCTGATTGCCAGCAGCAGTGTTGGGAAGGGGAAGAGAAAGGGGAGGAAAGATAGCCCAACAAAGACGAAGACGGGGTCCAGCCTTGACAAGGTCTGATTCCCCATTCTTTTTTATCTTTTATCTTGTCTTTTTCTTATCTTAATACTAGCATGATTCAGTTAACCACAAACGTTCTTGGAGTCTTTGCTGTCAGAAAGGGCAAAGTGATTGAGAAGGTTCTGTTTCCGGACAAACCAACAGAGATAGCCGACAGGTTGGAGAGGATTCAGGGCTCCTTCTGCGACGAGGAGAAGGGGCTTATAGAGAAGCTAAAGAAGACCGGGATTAAGGACATTAAGGTAAATAATCCCAGAAGGTTTGAGGGGGCCGGTTTGGGAATGAGGTTCAGGCTGGATAAGGGATTTATGAACCCTCTTGATATTGCCTCCGAGATTGGAATTTCAGAGGAGGACTTCACCCAGCTTCTTTCTGAGGTTAACCTGGAGCTGACAAAGAAAAAGCTCAGGGTGGCTGAGAGGGACCAGCTCATAATCCAGGCCGTCTCCTGCATGGATGATCTGGAGGAGGTAAGCAACAGGCTGGTTGAGCGCCTGAGGGAATGGAACTCCCTGAATTTCCCAGAGTTAAATGTGCTGGTCAAGACCCATGAGCTCTATGCCGAGGTTGTTTCCGGCAAGGACTTGGATTCCACGCTGGCTGAGAGGATTAAGAACGTGAAGAAGGAGAGCTACGGCTTTGAGTTCCAGAAGAATGATTTGGATATTACAAAGATATTCTCGGATTCAATCCTTGCTTTATATTCAACAAAGGAGGAAACCGAAAAATACATCGATGCTATGATGGCCGAGATAGCCCCGAACCTGGCTGCTTTAGCAGGCCCCTTGCTCGGTGCAAGGCTGATTGCGATTGCAGGAAGCCTCAAGAGGCTATGCATGTTCCCTGCCAGCACAATACAGGTCCTTGGAGCAGAGGATGCGTTCTTTAGATTCCTGAAAACCAAAAAAAATCCACCCAAGCACGGGATTATATTCCAGCTGCCTGAGATAAGGTCAGCACAGAAGAAAAACAGAGGCAAAATCTCCAGAACATTTGCAGCAAAGCTTGCAATTGCTGCAAGGGCGGACTACTTCAAAGGCGAGTTTATTGGCGATAAACTAAGGAAGGATTTTTTGGGGAAGATAGAAAAGTTGAAATGAATTCAACAGCAAAAATTTTTTTGATTTCTGGAATAATCCTCATATTTTTAATCTCTTCCTACTCAGAGGAATATGAATGGACTCCAGTCGGGGCCTTTGGGGGGCAGGACTGCAGCGGGGATTCTGCAGAGGATGGGAAATTCTGTGAACCAAGGAGTATAGATATCGGCTTCAATAATACCATTTATGTTATTGACACAGATAATGACCGGTTCCAGGTATTTGATCCTAATTTCACGCATGTGGAAACGGATGGCGGCCTTGATCCAGAGGGAATAGAGCTTGGAAAGTTCCAGAATCCGGAGGGGATAGCCATCAGGGTTATTGACGAGAATATAAGCTATGTATATATAACAGATACAAGGAATGATAGAGTTGAGATAAGATATCAGAACTATACATTCAACAACGAGACGAATGAAACCACGGTGAATAATTCCTGGGGTGAGTTCGGGGAGCAATGCGTCAGCGACTGTAATTACAATAAGAATATCTATTTCAGGAGACCTAAGGACATTGAAGTAGACTCTGATGGAAAGGTTTATATTGCTGATACGGAGGAGGACAGGATTCAGGTGATAGATAATGGGTTTGAGGCCCCTGCCTTCAACTTCAGCGGCGCGGACTCCGTTGATGGTGAAATGAGTGTGCCTGAGGGAATAGCCGTAGATTCCAGCGGGAACATCTATGTTGCTGATACCGGCAATAACAAGATAAGGATTTTCGACCCAAGCGGCGTGCAGCTGAGGTCCTTCGGTAGCTTTGGTTCAGGTCAGAAGGAATTCAACGAACCCTC
>JAHIKS010000108.1 GCA_018897475.1 Candidatus Altarchaeota archaeon | reverse complement strand
TTGATGTCGTAATAATCGGCGGGGGTATTGTTGGGTGTGCAATCGCCAGGGAATTCTCAAGATATAAAGTCAATGCCGTGCTCCTCGAGAAAGAGTGCGACGTAGCTTTCGGAACCTCGGGGAGAAACTCAGGTGTTGCTCATGCGGGCTTTTACATGCAGCCCGGGACGCTGAAGGCAAAGACCAATGTCGAGGGGCATATAATTCTACCGGAGTTGTGTAATGATTTGGATGTCCCCTACAAGGGGATAGGCAAGCTCGTTGTTGCCAAGGGAGAGGATGATATTTCTTACCTTGAGGAACTGAAGAAGCAGGGTGAACAGAACGGAACGAGGGGGCTGGAGATTATTGACAAGGATGGGATAAAGAAACTGGAGCCCAGTATCCAGGGTGTTCGGGCCCTCCACTCTCCAACGAGCGCAATCCTCTGCCCGTTCACGCTGACAATCGCGCTTGCAGAGAATGCAATCAAGAATGGAGTCAGGTTCTCGCTGAATACAGAGGTCAAGGGAATTCAGAATAATGGTGATAAGTTTATTGTAAAAACAAATAAAGGGGAATTCACATCTGATTTTGTCGTGAACAGTGCGGGTCTCTACGCCGACAGAATCTCGGAGATGGCCGGGATTTCAGAATACAAGATTTATCCCTGCCGGGGCGAGTACCACATTCTGGACAGGAGCAAGAGCGCTCTGGTTAATCACCTGATATATCCTGTGCCTGCAAAAGACTGCGCAGGGCTTGGGGTGCATCTTACCCCGACGGTCCACGGGAATATCATGCTGGGCCCGAGTGCTGAATATATAGGGGACAATGAGGACCTGGGGAATTCGGCTGACGTCATGAATACCCTCTACAAAGAGGCCAAGGAGCTTCTTCCGGACATCGAAAGAAGAGACTTCATCCGCAGCTTTGCCGGAGTAAGGCCCAAGCTGATAAGCTCAGGCTCAGATAAGCCGGCGGACTTCGTGATTAAGGAGGAGTTCGATGGTTTCATCAATCTGGTCGGCATCGAATCCCCCGGACTTACGGCAGCACCCGCAATCGCAGGAATGGTTGTGGATATTGTAAAGGGGAAGAAGGACTTGGAATTGAATTCGAATTTTAATCCAAAAAGAAAGGGGATTGTAAAATTCAATGAGCTCTCGGATAAAAAGAAGGCGGAATTAATCCGGAAGAACCCGAACTACGGCAGGGTTGTATGCCGGTGCGAGACGATAACGCAGCAGGAAATCATCGACGCGCTGGACAACCCCCTCGGGGCAGTAAGCCTGAACTCCGTCAAGAACAGATGTAGAGCTGGGATGGGCAGATGTCAGGGCGGCTTTTGTTCACCGAAGATTGTGGAAATCATCGAGGAGATATTCAAACCAGGGGTCGATGAGATAACTTTGAAAGGAGATGGCTCCGAGCTATTCACAGGGAGGGTGAAACATGATTGACAAAGAGGTTGATGTCGCAATCATTGGGGGAGGCCCGGCAGGGATGGCCGCAGCACTGGCGGCAAGGAAGGCAGGAGTAGAGGATATCCTTCTCATAGAAAGAAACGAGAGCCTTGGCGGAATTCTCAACCAGTGCATTCATGAGGGCTTCGGGGTTGAGATATTCAATGAGGTGCTGACGGGGCCGGAGTATATGCAGAGATTCATTGATAAAATTGAGAAGCAGGAAATTCCCCACCTGCTGGATTCGATGGTTATTGATATTTCCAAGGACAAGGAACTCGTAATCGCCAGCGAGTCCGGTCTCCACAGGATAAAAGCAAAGGCAATAATCCTTGCCATGGGCGCAAGAGAAAGGACGAGGGGGCAGATAGGCACCCCTGGTTCGAGGCCTGCCGGGGTCTATACCGCAGGGGCTGCGCAGAACTTCATCAACCTCATGAACCTGATGCCCGGCAAGAGGGTAGTGGTTCTCGGCTCCGGGGACATAGGGCTTATAACGGCCAGGAGGCTGACACTGGAGGGCGCAAAGGTCCTCGCAGTGGTTGAGATTCTTCCATACTCCAGCGGGCTTCCAAGGAATATCACCCAGTGCCTTGAGGACTATGAGATTCCCCTGTATCTGAAGCATACCGTCACTGAGATAAAGGGCAATAAGAGGGTGGAGTCCATCAGCATAGCCGAGGTCGATGATAAGTGGTGTCACGTTCCAGGAACGGAGAGAGAGTTCGATTGCGATACGCTCCTCCTGTCGGTGGGGCTGATTCCGGAGAACGAGCTGAGCAGGAATGCAGGAATTGTTCTCGACCCGGTTACAGGGGGGCCAAGGGTCAATGAAAACCTTGAAACCTCTGTTGAGGGAATCTTCGCATGCGGGAATTCCCTCCATGTTCACGACATAGTTGATTTTGTAACCATGGAGGGTGACTGTGTAGGAATTCAGGCTGCTAATTTCGTAAAGGGAAAGGTCTGCGGGGATGGGGGAATCGATATTAGTGCCGGAAACGGAGTCGGGTATGTATTGCCCCAGTGCGTGAGCGGGGACGAGGATGTAAAGCTATCGCTTCGGGTGCGCGAGCCCGGAAGGGACAGGAAGCTTCTGGTTAAGGACGGTGACAGGATAATAAAGGAAATCAAAAAGCCGAAGGTGAATCCTGCCGAGATGATAAAGGTCGGGCTGAAGAAGGATGAACTTAAGGGGGTTAAATCATTATCAATCGAACTAGAATGAAAAAGAAATTCATCTGCATCATATGCCCGAATGGCTGCGAGATTGAGGCCGAATTCGACGAAAAGGGGATTCAGAGGCTGGAGGGCAACACCTGCGACAAGGGCGCAGAATACGTAAAGAAGGAGATATTCTCTCCGGAAAGGGGGCTTGCAACCTCAGTGAGGGTTGAGAACGGCTCTCTCTCCCTGGTCAGCGTCAAGACCTCAAAACCGGTACCTAAGGGGAGGATTATGGACGTCATGAAGGAGGTCGGAAAGCTGAAGGTCCCGGCTCCCGTAAAGGTTGGCGATATCTTGCTTGAGGATATCCTAGGGACTGGGGCTGACTTAGTTGCGACTAAGAATATCGGGAAAGCATGACAACGGTAGTAATCGATAGTTCAAAAAAACCATAGCATTAATTAATGCCTTAGGTTTCTTATCAACCCCGTGGGGGCACGCCTCACTATTACCAGCGTGTAGGGCACGGAATCACACCGTGTAATACAGAGTTTACCGTCTCTACATCATTCAGCCCTATCGAAGAACCGAAAGCATAGAGCACATTCTCTATCTTGCTGTTAGCAACCCTTTTCATAACCCCGTAAAGAAGTCCCCATTTTTTAAGTCCTTCCATCGGCTTAGCTAATGGATCTCCCTCCTTT
>JAHIKS010000107.1 GCA_018897475.1 Candidatus Altarchaeota archaeon | reverse complement strand
TGTCCAGTATGCATCCCGCAAGAGTGTCCTTGTGGATGTCAATGCCGCAATAGAGTTTCATCTATATCACCTCATTAGTAAAGTGCTTATTCGGGTAATAAGCACTTTTGTTTAGAAGAAGGTTCTACTACCATCACTACAGAGCAGACCACCACACAGACATTCTTCAACGGCGTGACCACGCACCTGCCACACATCCAGTCCTCAACGTCAGCGAGACCACGCACCTGCGCATAGTGACAGTCCTCAACGTAGCACAACGGCACAATCACAATCAGCACAGAGACAGTCCTCAACCGGGTGAGAATTCAAATCCTTTTCTGATATAATCCCCCGGCGAGCAGCATGAATTCTCCATTTTTATACCCGTAGGATATATATTATAACATCATATAAATATGATGTTGTGATATAGATGAAAATATCTGAGCTTATCCTGAAGAGGATGTGGCTGGAAAACAGGAGGTTCGTGGATTCAGATAGTCTCAGGGCCATGTGCAGGGAGCTGGAGGCCAATTATGAGAGTGCTTTGAGGTACCTTCTGGTGAGGAAGTACCTGGTGAGGGTCTTCAGGGGCATATTCTACGTGAAATCGCCAGAGGAGGTGAAGCTGGGAACGGTTGAAATGAGCCATCTGGAGATGGTGGCGAAGGGTTTGAAGCTGAAGGGCGTTGAGAAGTGGTACTTCGGGCTTCACACCGCACTGAGGCTTAACAACCTGACTCATGAGTATTTTACGGTGGATTCAGTGATAAATGATACGATTTTCAGGGCGAATGAGATGAAGATTGCGGGGCACGGATTCAGGTTCGTGAAGATAAAGCCCTCGCTTATTTTCGGCGTTATTGAGAGGGACGGGATAAGGTATTCGGATGCGGAGAAGACGATACTTGACTTCCTGTACCTGGGAAGATGCAGGGGGAGGCCGCTGCTCGACGTTTCAGAGCTTATGGAAAAGGTTTCTAAAAGAAAACTTAGGGAGTATGCAAGGAGGTATCCAAAGACCATGAGGGACATGATAGAGAATGAAAGAATTCGTTGACGAGGCGAGCAGGATATTGGGCGCGAAAAGGGATCTGGTTGAGACTGACGTTCTCCTGCACCTTGTCCTGCGGGACCTTTCCGGAACGGGATTCAAAAAGGAGTTTGCATTCAAGGGAGGGAGCTGCCTGATAAAGCATTACCTGGGCTATTACAGGTTTTCCGTTGATTTGGACTTCACGTTCTGGAAGCAGGAGATGTTTGAAGGGAAGAGCCAGAAGGAGATAAGGAAGCTGCTGTCTGGGAGAATTGATGATATAATGGGAATATTTACGGATATCTCAGGCAGGAGAGGACTAGACTTCAAAGCGGAGAAGGAAAACAGAAGGTATATGGAATTCGGTGGGGGCAACAAGTCCCTGACACTTAAGCTCTGGCGCGAATCACCATTTTCGGGGGAAACGTTCATAAAGATACAGATAAATTTTGTTGATAGGCTTCTGTTTCCGCTCAAGGAGGCGGAGCTAGAATCCCTCATCGGGGAATCCAGGGAGTTGCAGTTCCTGTTTCCCTCGCTTTACGAGGAATATTCAACGCCCGTGAGATTCAAAGTCTATGACATAAGGGAGATTCTATGCGAGAAGGTAAGAGCGGTGTTGACAAGAAGAGGCGTCAAGGAGAGGGACTTCCTGGACCTTTATCTAATTTCAAAGAAATTCAAGCTGTCTTATGAGGATTCCAATCACGAAATTATAGAGAAAACGCGGTTTGCACTAAACCTTTACCAGAAATACAGAGAGAATATGAAGGAAAACCTGGAGCTTTTGTCAATAGAGAGTTTTCCGTTCGGGTCAGAAGATTATCTCCTGCTGGAGGATATCGACAGGGACGAATTCCGCAGGTTCGTGGAAGGCTTTATAGAGTATATAAAAGAGATTGGATGTTCTCTTCAGTAGGGTTGTGGCAGGCTGAATTCCCGGGTACTGCTTCTGCAGGCTGATGCAGACGGCTTCTGGTTTGAGAGGGTAGGAACACCATCACCCGCCGCACACCCAGTCCTCAACCGACACGGCGGCACAATCACAATCAGCACAGAGACAGTCCTCAACCGGCACGGCAGGGAGAATCCATATTTATGCTACAAAACACTATATTTCATAGTGAAACACAATGGTTCAGGCTACCATAGATCTCGGGGAGCACGAGAACAGGATTTTGAACATCGTCAAGGGGAAATTCGGCCTCAGTAACAAGTCCGATGCCATCAATATGGTGATAAATGAGTATGGTGACAACCTCATGGAGCCTGAGCTGAGGCCCGAGTACGTGGAGAAGGCCCGCGAGATAATGAAACAGAAGCCCGTGAAAGTGGGGGGGATAGGGGACTTCGACAAGAGATACGGGCTGGAATAAGATGTATTCCCTGGAGGTCAGGGGGGAGCTTGACAGGAAACTCCTGAAGCTGGCAAAGAAGAACAAAAAGCAGCTGATTATAATCCGTAACAAGACAGAGGAGATTCTCAGGAACCCGCATCGCTACAAGAATCTCAGGAAACCGCTTCAGCACTGGAAAAGGGTCCACATAGACAGGCACTTCGTGCTTACATTCTCAATTGATGAGGAAACGAGAACAGTAACGCTTGAAGACTACGAGCATCATGAGAAGATCTATTCGGGGGGTTAGGCACTACACGGCGCAGAATTCCCCGGCAGAACGGGGGGGAATTCACCGGCGCAACGGGACCACGCACCTGCGCACAGTGACGGTCCTCAACGCGGCGAGACCACGCACCTGCGCACAGTGACATTCTTCAGCCGATTGGTGGAATTCCCCGGCGGGCAGGGAGAATTCCCAAATCATCTTCATAGAAAAACCAACCGCAACAGAGCAGAATTCCCCGGCAGAACAGGGCGGAATTCACCAGTTCTTTTTCTTCAGTATCGGCTTCAGGTCGTAGAGGATGCTGTCGATGTTCTTGAAGAGTTTGTACCTGATGGCCTTCCTCTTCAGCCCGGGGAAGTCTATTTCGTCCTCGTGCTTCTGGATGAGCCATCTTGCATATTGCTTGTTCTGCTCCCGGTCGGGGTCGTCCAGCAGGAGGTGGAGGATGAGGTCTTCCAGGTTGATTTTGGAACCCTTCCCGGCAATGTATAGCGTGGTGTCGGGCGGGATTATGTGGATGCCGTAGTGGTCCACCAGGGAGCGCCCGGTCCTTGCAGCGGAGAACTTCTTCGGAAGATTCTTTGTGTATTCTTCCGGCTTGCTCGTATGTACGATATATTCGTTTTCGCCGGTCCAGGAGACGAAGGCGCCCTGCTCTATTTCGGGCGGGATTCTTGCGGGCCTGGATAGTAGCAGGCTGAGACCCTTATAGAAGGGGTGGTCCTTTGACAGAAAATACACGCCTCCAGCGCCCCTTACCAGGCCAAAGGACCTGAACCAGCTCAGATAGTAATAGACCCGTTTATCAGAGAGATTGATTGCCTTGGAGATCTCCTCGACGGACCTGGAGCCATTATAGAGTGCCGTCAGCAACTCCAGCCGCTTTCCAGAGAAGGCCTCTTCGATAAGGCCTGTTTTCTGGCTTCTCAGGGCCCTGGCTAACTGGCTTGCGAAGGGATACAGCCTCATGCCGTAGTTATGGTCCACCTTAACAAGGCCCTTCCTTCTCAGGCTCCGGACTAAGGAGTATGCCCTGGGTTCGCTTATTTTCGTTTTTCCCCGGATGTCCCTTATGCCGATTCCGGGCTCCAGCGAGATTGCCCTGAATACCCGCAGTTCGCTCTTGCTGAGTTCCATAGAAGGATATGGGATTCGGGGTTTAAAAATTATCAAAAAACAAGAATATTCCTGATTTATAATAATTCTATAGAAATGTCGTATTTCTCACCGAGGGATTTAAGGGTATTCTTGACTGATTCTGCGAGATGTTTTCTCGTCTTTATCTGGTTTTTCAATTCGGCCCTTACTATGTCAAAGTCGGGTTTGCTTTCGTATATCTTGTACATGTCGGAAAGGTCGCGCTCCCTTTTGGTTATTGACTTGAACAGGAATATGTCCTCGGCGGAACAGTAGTATTCCCTGAGGAGGCCCCGGTCTTTCGCATGAATGGACCTTGATCTCATGGCATCGGAGAATTCAAAGCCGCCGCATATCTGGTTTAGGAACAGCTCTATCCTCAGTCCGGGGGCGAATTCCTGGTTCAGAGGAGTTTCCGCTATCTCATCAAATACTGCGTACTGGTTCATGTGCTCGTAGCCGGGCAATGAGACTACCTCGACCTCGAGGAAGCCAGAGTTAGATAGTGCATGCTTCAACGAATTCGCTTCGCTCTCGCTTGTGAGGACCAGGTCGGCATCCTTTGTCGTGTCCTTCAGGGCGTGCCAGCACATGGCATTGCCCCCGATATGGTAGACGATGACTTCCTTCTCCAGGTTTTTTGAGATTCTATCAAATACCCCACTCATATAGTCGAGGTCGTGCTCTCCCTGTTTTTCCATTACAGCCAATCATGGGATTGCGAGGAGATAAGCCAAGGTTAGGCACTACACCCACCACCACACAGACATTCTTCAACGCAACAGAGCGAGACCACGCACCCGCCACACAGCCAGTCCTCAACGCAGCAAAATCCCAAAAGAGGTGCTCAGTCTGTTTCAGCGTGGCCGAGGATTCTTGGCAGTTCCCTTCCGGGGTCAACTATGGCTATTCTATGCTTTGGAAGGATCGGGAGCGGCTTTTCGAGGGTGAGTTTTATCCTGTTGCTGCCGCCACAGGGGACGCAGCCTTCGGCAACCGTTGCAGGGACGTAGTTCATGGCCGAGTTGAGCATGATTACATCCCCGGGGTTCAGGCCCTTTTTCGAGTATTTGGATATTGAGGCGTTCAGGTCAATGGAGGTCGGGCATGAAAGGGGGTTTTCTGAGAGGACCGAACCCCTTGGGATGTCCTCCACCTTGATGTTCTTTAGCGACAGGCCGACGCGGGTTCCTGAGATAGCCTGTTCGACGTCTATGTCATGGACCTGTATGGATTTTACGATGGCCTTCTTTTCCCCGGGGTTTATCGTTAGCTCGTCGTATTTTTTAAGGGTTCCCTGCTTTACGATTCCCAGGGCGACTGCACCTACGCCCCTGACGTTGAAGGAGTGGTCAATGAGGACGATTGTGTCTCCCGGGTTGTTAGGTTCCAGTTTTGCAAGTTCTGTCCTTATGGCCACGACCTGGTTTTCGAGGACCTTATAGGATGAGAGGACCGTGTCTTTCATTAGGGGTGCCAGGTCGTCCGGGGAAACGTTTTCAAGGACCAGGTAGCCGGTTTGCATGTCGAGGGAGTCAAGGGCTACCAGGGTTTCTGCGAAGTAGGTGTCCAGTTTTGTTACATGAAGCAGGACCTGGTCCGAGATGTTGAGTGATGTGAGAAGCGACTGTATCTTGTCGGGATAGGACGAGGGCTCTACGAGGGAGATTATCATGTCGTCCTGCTTGTGGTTATATAGTGTTATGTCGCTTTGCGTGCCCTTTCGTCCGATGGACGCTGCGAGGTTTCCGATGGATGCGGTGGTGTTGCCCTTGAGCATGATAGGGATTGGGACTGCAGAGATAAATTATCCGGCCAATGATGGAAACCAGATAAGGGCTATATTTGGTGTGAATGAGTTAGGCACTACACCTGCAAAATCCTCACTCCTCTTTCCTAATCAGCAGATTCACGCAGACGATTATGGCAATCGCGGGTAAAATCTTGTTCAGGATGGAGGGGAACGTGCCGCTCATGAGTTCGAAGATGTCAATCCTCGTGGCAACGGAGAGCATGAAATAGGCCACCCCGGATGCCAGCGAGAGGATGGTGTCAGCGATGTAGAGCACAGGGATTAGAGTGGCGACCCTCTCGAAGCCCCCGTCGCGGAAGTGGACCAGCATCACGATGCTGAATATGAACCAGACCAGTGCGAGGGGGTAGATTAGGGTCGTGAATGGGAGAAACCTGGGCCCGATAGAGACGAGTCCCATCAGGATGCCGATGGATGAGTATGTTATCGACAGCAGGAGGTACCACCTGTAGACTCTTTTATTTCCGATTTCGTTTTCCATCGCACGGATTGACTATTGGATTGCTAGGATATAATGCTGTTCAGGCGGAATTCGCCGTGGGATTTCTTAGAGCTTCCTGCATACGAGAATGATATGCTCCGGGATTCCGTAATCCTTCAGAACGGCGGGTGCCTCTTTAACGGGCTGCGGCTCGATTATTCTGTAAAGGTACATTTCTGCATCGCTCAGGCAGCAGGTATATGTCTCAAGGGTCCAGTGAAGGTCAACGAATTCAATTTCGGAGCCGTCGGTAAGCAAAACCTTTGATTTGAATTTCGAGCCGTCTTTGAAATAGGAGAATCCCGGCAGATACGTCTGGGTTTCGGCGGTTGTTTTTTCAATCATCAGGCCAAGGGGGTTCAGGTCGGTAAATACCAGCTCCCCGGATTTTTTCAGGACTCTTGAAACCTCTTTGAATATCTGTTGGACTTTCTCCTTTGTAGGGACGTTCAGCAGAACCATGTTCATAACAACGAAATCAAAGGATTCGTCGGCGAGCTGTTCGAGGTTAGAGCCGTCCGCTACGAAAAAATTGAGGTTTTGCGCGTTGGCGTGTTCTTTTTTGCAGATTTCAATCCATTTTTCCGAGATGTCAACACCGACAACATCGGCTCCTCTTTCGGCAAGGAGTTGTGCGAAATCCCCGGAGCCGCAGCCCAGGTCCAGAATCTTTTTGTTTTCCACGTCTCCGAAAATATCGAGCAGGGAGGGAAAAACGACAAATGGGTGGAGGAGGGGAGTCTTCTTGTATCTCTCCAAAAATTCCGGGTTTTTGTAATCTGAAACCTCCATGTAAGGGATTAGAAGCAGATTATTAAACCTTCAGGATAAGGTGGTCATCCCCCGTATTCTTCCCTGAGTTCGCAGCAGTCAAACTCGCAGGAGATGTTCCAGCCGTCGCGGGAGAGCTTTTTGCCCTCCCTGATGCCGGAGGATTTGTAGGTGCAGCTGCGTTTGTTGAGGTCTATGTTGTCATTGTCTCCCACGAGGTTGTTCCAGCCCACCAGGGTTTCGGTGAGCTCCCAGTCGCAGGAACGCTCCCTTCCGTCGGCCGTGAAGGGTGGCTCCGTGAGGTTGCCCATGAGGAAGGTGAAGCCGATGTCGGTGCAGTTGACGAATGGGATTTCGAGCTGGATGGAGACCGGGTAGTGGTCGGTTAGCGTGGTGTTGCTGATGTTGTAGCCGAGGACTCTGTTTGCCACGGGGTAGGTTGCTATTATGCGGTCGTAGGCGCAGTGCGAGTCGTTTGTCAGGGTGTCTTCACGGTCGGGGATGAGCCAGGAGAATTTGCTGTACCGGGGCCTGTCGTAGAAGTAGCAGTCGGCGTTGAGGTCGCCGAGCCATATCTGGTTGTTGGAGGTCCTTACCTCGAGCAGGGCGTTGATTTCGTTCTCTGTCTTTTCCGGATTTGTGTGCAGCTGCGCGATGTCGAGTGTGTAGTTCTGGATTAGGAAGACGGCGATGAAGGGGCGGATGGAGGAGCTGTTGGGCGTGTAGTGGGACAGGAGTTCAATGTCGTCGAGGTATAGGAAGGCGTATTCGTCCTCGGTGACATAGCTGTATTCGGGCAGGTCGTTCATGAGCAGGGAGGCGTACTTCTCGAAGCCG
>JAHIKS010000106.1 GCA_018897475.1 Candidatus Altarchaeota archaeon | reverse complement strand
AGATTTCGGACGACACATGGAGGCAGGAGGTAAAGGTTGAGCTGGCTAACCACAAGGACGAGGATATCGTAGTGACCGTAAAGGAGCGGCTCTACTGCGACTGGGAGCTTACCAAGACAACCCACGACTACGAAAAGAAGGACGCGTGGAACGTGGAGTTCAAGGTCCCTGTGCCAGCCAATGGAGAAGCTGCCCTGGAATTCACCCAGATATACAGCTGTTAGGGTATAGACTATACGGGGGGCTACAACAGCCCTCCCCCAATTATTCTTTTTTATTTCCCTGAAGACAGCCGTAGCACTCCCCGGAATTTACCAGAAGACAGTTTTCGCTATTCTATACCCGGAGACATTCCTCGCTATTCTAGCTCAACAGAAATCGTCCCGTCCTTATTCATTGATTCTATCCTGACCTTTCCTATCCTATCTCCAGCAGTGATCTCCTTTTTCTTAACCCTCCCTGCTGCAGAATCAACGTCCTGCAGGTTCTGGTAAATCAGGTCGCCGACCCTCCTGTATTCCTCGGATTTCCCACCCAGCTGGTCAAGGCTCTTCCTCTGCCCCTGCTCTATCTCCTTGAGTCTCTTCAGCTTCTCCTCGAACCCGCTCTCCGCTTTACCCTCCTTTTCCTCGAACTCCTGCTTGCTGAAGTACTCATCGACGGCATCGTTGAAGGATTCCAACTTTTTCTGCTCGAAGCCCCTGTAGGTTTCCAGCTCAAAGGGGATGATATCGGTCATCTCTTCGTCCTTGAGGACAACCACCGGGCTTAATTCCCTATCAAGAAGCTTTCTCAACGATTCGAATAGAATTCCTTTTTCTTTTTCATCAAGAGTCTTGGATATTTTATCTTTATCTATCTTGGAATTCATGCATAATTCCTCAGCATACAGCCCGCCCAGCCCCAGACCAGTCGCTAGTGTTGCTGCTATCCCTTTCTCAGAACCAGATAAAATCTCATTGAATTCCCCTGCATCTATGGCAGCAGCGTCAACCCCCTCCGGGGGATACTCATAAACTTGGCCCACGCCCAGCTTCCTGTGCTTCCATTTCTGCCAATCCAAAAGGCCTATAATCTTTTTATCCGAATCCACCAGAATTACATTCCCTTTGCTGAACAGTTCAACCACCAGGACATACTCTCTGCCCTTATTCTCAATCATAAATTCTAGAATTCTATCGAATCCATGCTGCTTCACGCCCCTAATGAACCCCCCTGACAGATGCTTCCTCAGCTGCATTGCAAAGGAGCTGGCGTCCTTCGGAGCAGGCCTGCTGTATCTAGTCAGGCACATAAAAGTCGGAGCCACTATCAAATCCAGAGAGCCATGTCCTGCCCGGTGCAATTTAATCTTCAGCTCTCTCTTGGATATCTGATAAATCTTATCAACCCTGGTAGAATTCAGCCCCTCTTGCAATTCCTTCGATAGAACTCTCACGTCGATAGAGCTGAGCTGGCTTTTCATTATCCTGTTGCTCTAACCACAATCTTGCAGTATTTGTCCCCCTTTGCCTTGCACATGGTCTCATCGCCGTAGCACTCCTGCCCTGAATATGCTGCCCAGATTCCGGATATAACTCCTCTGAAGAAATGGCACGTGGGCGTATTAGCCCTCTTCTTGTTGATGGTAAAGCTGTCAGCCTCGAAGGAGTCGTAAATTACTGCCTCCCCAGTCTCAATATCTATGTCAACAAGCCCCCAGCCAAAGTACCACATGCCTGCAGTGCTAAGCTTAAGCGCACCATCCTTGTCATGGCCCATCTCCACATAGCCGTCATAGATGTCCTTTCCGCACCTCTTGCCGACCAGATACATCAGGGTGGTGCTGGCCCTCCCCATCAGCTTCTCGCTCTCCTTCATGAACCTGTAGGGAAAGTACTTCAGGTCGAGAACCACGCGCCTGCGCTCAAGCCGTCCAAACCTCCCCTTCTCGTCAGCAAACGAAATCTCCTGGGTTATGCCATCAAACAACTTCTTCTTTTCCTTGGAGATTTCCTCTTTTGATTTAAGAACCATTTTAACCAAGCAACTTCAAAAGGATTGCCTTCTGAGCGTGGAGCTTGTTTTCGGCCTGAGTCCAGATTATCGAGCATTTACTGTTTATCATGTCGGCGGTTATCTCCTCCCCCCTGTGCGCGGGAAGGCAGTGCATTACCCTGCAGCCTGGCTTTGCATGCTGCAGAAGCTCCTTGTTTATCTGATAGTCCTTGAACGCCTTCGCTCT
>JAHIKS010000105.1 GCA_018897475.1 Candidatus Altarchaeota archaeon | reverse complement strand
GGATGAGATGAGGATTACTGCTGAAATGAGTTTTATGTTCCTCTGGATGTAGTTCTCAACCCTGTATTCCAGGCTGGTCCCTTCGACCTCAATCCTGCCGTGGAGATGAACCCTTATGGTTTCCAGGGCGAAGGATACAAAAATCGTGGCAGCAAGCGGCAATATTACCATTGTACCGGGGAATGAGAACTGCGGCATTGAACCGGCGGAATGGAGGATGAGTGGATGCAGCTGACTCATGAACATCGGGATTAACGCATAGGGCAGGTGCTCGGTGCAGTTCCGTTTATGTATGAAGGAAACAAACGCGTAAAGAGATGCGAAGACGCCGAGGATTATAAATGCGTAGGTGTAACCATTCCATGAGAGGTTCAGCATAAGAAGGGCGAATCCAGCTAGGACAGAATACAGAAAGCTCTTTTTTCGAAATGATATGACGAATAGCAGGAACGAAGAAACCATCAGGAACATTCCCAGGGCGTCGTCCTCGCAGTTGCTGGCGATTGCCTTGGTGGCGAACGCCGGATTGAAGATTAGTATGAATGCGGCAAGAAGTGCAGCCATATAGTTGTAGGGTTTGTGCTCCACGAAGAGGTCCCTGATAAGGAGGTATATCAGCAGGACCGTGAATGCGGCAAAGATGCCGGGATAGATCATGGCAACGTCATGGGTCGTAATGCCCAGCGGTTTCAGTACCAGGGTCACTGAAGCCATGAGGACAGAAACGAAGAGTTTAAATTTTGAGAGATCTGTCCTGTGCCCGGGATAATTCAGATTCTCTGTCTCAAGTATCTTGCCGGAATCGACTATATTACTCGCGTGCCTGAAGTAGAAATAGGGGTCCAGTGCCGACAGGAACTTTCCCGTAAATTCAAATCCCTGCTCGTTGATTGTAAGCGCGGGTGCGAGGTGTATCAGCAGTGCCGACAGGAACAGGATAAATATGACCGAATGCCTGAACTTTAGAATCCGGTGCAGGAACAGCGAGTAGAAGAGGATTGCTAAACCGAACATCACGGAGAACACGTAGTAGTCCCTCGCATTGACTCCTCCGGATTCATAGTATTTCATGACAAACAGGGACATTATTGCAATCAGCAGCGGAATTCCAAGGAGACGGTAGTTCCCCTTCTCTGCTCTGAAATGGAGATAGATGAAGTAGAGCGATGCCAGGAGAAGAAACGCGATGAGGATTAAAACCAGGTTGGATGTGGGGCCGCTGAATAATGGAAGTATGAGCGACACTACAAACGCGACTATCGATGTTATAAAGAGCGGCTCCTCGAAGTGCTCCAGCAGGCCCCTCTCTTCCCTATTTTCTTCAGGCATGTTTATCTATCGCATCGAGGATATAAATTCCCCTCAGGTGCATATCATCCTTGTGTGGCCCCTCCACAGGACATTCATCATGCAGTTTCCGGATGACCCCTGCAGCCGGACCTCCATGGTTATTGGAGACGGGCCATAGATTAGCATGCACAGGCTGTCGCCCATAAGGGTCCTGTTTAGGTAGTTACACCAGAGGAGCTTGAGGGCCGCCTTGATTATATAGCCAATAACCACGAACAAGATAACGATCACTACAAGCAATAGGACAAGAGCACTGAGGCCACCGACGAATATCGTCACTACAACCGAGATGGCTATCATGGCGATGAATCCTATGTGTAATATCTTGGCAGTGACCTCCAGCACCCAGCCAAGATATATGAACCAGGGATTGTCCGTGTTCTCGCCGATAACCTGGAGATTCGGTCCTGCATCCTCAGCAAGAATCTGCAGTATTGCAGCGCCCATAATAAGCATGCTGGTAGACCTGCCAATCTTTTCAAACCTGGTAAGTCCAACCTTGTTGAGTTTTTCCCTGCCCCACCCCCTGGCCTGGTAAACCCGCCGGGCGTATTTTGACTTGTCCACTCTCTCCATCAGCTTTTTGCTGAAATCCACAAGCCTCTCCAGCTTTGCAGCGAGGGCAATTCTCTTTGCCCTAATCTGGTCTGCCCACCTGGCCTTCTCCCCTTCAGGCAGCGCGTCGAATTTCGCCTTTGCCGCCTCCGTCTCCTTCGTGACCTCCTCCAGGATTAGAGTGCCATCCTCGGCAATCTTTCCAGTAAATTCAAGACTCCCTATTTTGGCCTCTGCCACTTTTTCCTTTGCAGCATCAGATGCTTCCAGAGTTTTCATGTCAGGGGCTGCCAGCAGTGCTGCCTTGTGTTTGGAAACCATCTCCTCTAAGAGGTCAATTCTCCCTCTGAAAAAAACCCTGTCTTTATCAGAAAGTGCTGCATCAGCATTCACCTCGGCTCTGAGCTGCCCCGCCTCAGCTATTATCCGGTCTACCTTGTTCATGTCCAGATTATAGAGGGCATCGTCCAATTCAATAGTGTAGCCATCTATTCTTCGCATGTAATTAATCCTTGCACGCTGGGAGTCCATGAGCGCTGATTGGGATGACAGCTTTAATGCCTCGACTATCGGACGATATTTATCATAGAACGACTGGAAGTCCCTCGCGCCGTCGAATTCCGCCTTGAATTCGGCATACATCCCGTCACTGAGCGCATACGCATCCATAATCCATGCCGCTTTGATGAGTCGCCTGGATGCCCCCTCAAAATCCTTCGCAAGCGCCAGGGTATTTGCCTCTGAAACCGCTAAGCCGTGCTTTAGTTTGACGCGCTCGCCCGATTTCTGTGCCTCAATACGGGAGGTTATATCATCAATCTGCTCGCTGTCGCCGATAAAGGTCATGCCCTCGGGATAGTTCCTCAAGTTGGCAAAGACCTCCCCTTTAGGCGCAGCGCGGGGGTCGAAGTCTATTGCTACTGTTTTCCCATCTTCCAAGACGTTCACTCTGAAGTCACGGTCGAATTCGTCTCCAGGGGACACCTCAAAATCACGTTTATAGAACTCCTCAACGACCCGGTCAATGAATTTGTCCCCATCCACATCAATCACGAGCAAGTCTACACCCTCAGTATACTTCCACTTTATCTTTTCCGGGGATGCGTAGAGGTACTGGCTGCTTCCCTCTATTGCTATTACGCCTTGCTGTCCGGTTGTCTTCTGGACCTCCTTCAATGCCTCGTACAGGATGTCCAGCAGGTTATACTTATGCCCGAGGATATTCTCGATTGTGTACGCATCCCTCGTTGTGAAGGACTTGCCAAGCTTGCAGCATAACCCGGTTAGTTCCCACTTAATCTTAGCTAGGTCCTCCATCATCGATTCAAGGTATGCCGCGTCTATTGCTCCTTTATCGAATTTTATGACTATATCATCGGCGATTGCACGGCTTTCTGGCGTATCCACGACCTTTGCCGAAAGCGCTATCCTGCGTGCCGCTTTTTTTGGGTTACTGGAAAGGAGATCTGATGCCCCGACAAGTGTTTTGGTACTGAATGCCGCCCTGATATCGGCTGTTTCTGGATATTGCCTGAACGCCGTGTTTATCACATCAATACTCTCGCTGTTGCCGACTATTGTGGCGTAATCTGGAAAGACCTTCCCTCTCACATGTACGTCCGTGATACGATGTTTTATGCCATACGCCAGTGTAAGGCGATGGATTTGTAATGTTTTTGGACTGCCTCCTTCATAGAGCGTAAATTCAACTACTTCTGTGTTTAAAAAAACGTGCTCTACCTTAAATCCATTCTCCCGGAGTATCTCAGGGATAAGGTTATTTCCGGCTGCATCCACCCCCTTAATTAAATGATCAGGTACCGCCTCCACTAAAGTGACGGCCAAATCAATATCACCTAACCGGGCATATTTGGGCTTACCCTCGGTAGAGGGGAAAAAATAATTCATAGAGCCGTATATGTAAACCATCACATTTATGCCCTCTATGCCCGGTTCAGCCTTCGCCCTCCTGGTGAATTCACCCATCATATCAAGGAAATTCTTCGTCTCCCCTGCAGCGTTCTTCATGTCGTAGGCGCTCTTGTCCTGGATGAACTTGCCGAGTCTGTAGCCTGATTCTCCCCCAAGGTCGCCGCTGCTTCCGGCCACTATGTCGCAGCTGGTTCCTCCTCCGCCTGCCACGCCTCCGATGACGGCCGCCGCATAGACGGATTGGAGCTCCAGCATTGCTGCTGCAATTTCCATCTGCATTGCTATGGAGGATGGAGCCTGCTCTGCACTCACCTGCAGCAGGGTCTCGGCTATGAAGTTGTGTTCCACCAGAACGCCACACTCGTCTGTCCCGGAGATGAATACTGTGGGGTCCTCAGATGAGAGCTCAAGCTCCTCTGAGTGGTCTGCCCACAACAGGAAGGCGCCAGGCTCGAATACGGTTATGGTCTTGTCGCCGGTCGTATGGCTTGCAGCAGCCTGGTCCTGCAGATTCTCAAGCTCGAGCTGAGGGCCATCATCAATATCCAGCACTATCTCCTTTTCTTCGGGAAGATAGGTATAGACAAAGTAGCCCCACTTGTTCATCCCCTCCTCAAACTCCAGGGGATGGGAGCAGTACTCTATCAGGATATCGCCCTCTGAGGGCTCGGTGGATATCTCAAGCTCCTTGCAGTATGCGCTGGCAATCGTCATCTGGGCAAGAAAGAGAGTCAGGACTACATAGACCGAGAACAAAACCAGTGCCTTCTTCAGGTTTGGCTTTTTCATTTTTTCTTGATTTTAAGGTTTATGGTCGCCTTGCCCGTATCCATATTTCTCGTCTCGGAGGTCTCTATGTTGACCCCGGTTTCCTCACATATGCAGCTTGCGCCCCTCTCATCGAACTCTATGCTTACGAAGTGGGGGGCTTCAAGCCGTGTATCCGCTACCTTGTCGCCGAGACAGTTCATCGTCGGGGAGTAGACCTCCTTTACTCCGAGATAGTTGCCTTCCAAGTCCCAGTCATTGTAGACGGAATAGCAGTGGTTCTCTTGCAGTTCTGTCCTGAGGTCGTAGCTGCCGTATTGCCGCAGGGATTTGTTGATGCCATCGATGAAGCCGACGTTCAAAGCTACGGCCTCGGGGTTTCCTTCAACGAGTGTCAGGTTGAATCTTGAATCCAGTGGCGGTTGTGTGCTTTGGGAACTCATCCAGTTGTAGGCGAAAAATGCTAAAGCGATGATGATAACGACTGCGAGGATTGGTTTCCATGGAATCTTATAGGCGAAGGAATACTCCCTTTTGGACTGGACCTCATCCACCATGCCCGGGTCAAGGTTCTGTGCCTTGAGGCTCATTTTCAGCAGCTCCGGATCCTCACCCTTCTCGAGTTCTTCACTTATCCACTTCTTTATCTTGCCTCCCATTTTTTACTCATACCAGCAGCCGGCATCCAGTATCTTCTCCATGTCTTCTTTAGCTATCTTGAACCTTACATCACTGCCTGAGACGTCCATCACCACCGCAGAGACGTCTGTATCACCGCACTTCAGCTTCATTGTTCCGCCTTCGGCAGCCCCGGCCCCTTCTGGAATCTCTACGGTTATAAATGTATCTGTCGGTTCTGACCAGTCGCATGCATGGTCTGTTTTTGTGCCAACCTTGCATGCAAACGCATCACATTCACAGGATGCCACACTATCTCCATAGTCTGTGCATTCACTTATGCCGTCGCAGTTCTTACATTCAGTTCCAAAAAGCGCATCACTTATATAACAGGGCCCTTCAGCGACCCGGCAGGGGTTTCTTGTGCAGAGCGGGCAGCGGCCCTTTTCTCCGACCAGTTTCACTATGTCTGTAGGATAATCCGTACATGTCTGAATCTTTGTTGCCGGTGCATTACAGAAATTGCATGTCTCTGCATGGTCGTCCCACCAGCATCCGTCGCGTTTTTCACATTCTGTAAACGTCTTGTAGGTTCCACACGGGTATGTGAACTCTCTTGATGTGCCACACCAGGTGATCCTTGCCACGTGCGGGCCCTTTTTCAAAGGGGGCATAGCATTGCTGGAGCATCTTATGCCCTCCTTTGATCTACCATAGGCCAGGGTGAATTGCGAGCTTGTTTCCAGGCATTTAGCAGAGTAGTCTACAAAATCGCTCTCCCCGCTTGCCTTAATCTTCCAGGTAATCTCGGACGTGCAGGACTCGCCAAGAGTCCGGACACTGATTTGCAGATAATCATCGCCTGCATTGAAATCGTAAAGCCTAACGCTACGCGCCTGCATGTACTTTGAGCCGGTGAAGATATTGACAACGGGCCCTGCAAGGCCAATTATAAGCAAGCCAACAAGGACATACAATATGCACTTCTTTGCCGCATCTCTGTTGTCCGGGTCATCGGAGGTTATGATCCTGATGCCGCATACTGCAAGCAGTGCAGCAGCAATGGCAACAGCAACGTAAGACAGCATTGAGATTGTTTCCCCCACGATGGAGTTAAGCTCGCACCTTTGCATACAGTTGCCATTGCACGATTGCACGGCCCCATGGGGGATAACCCCGGAGCAGTAGGTATCACAGCACGCACTACACTCATCTGCAGAAAAGCCGCATGGGGACATCGCCCCACAGACCCCTCCGCAGGCCGACTGGCAGTTGGTTTCATTGGTTCCGTTGGCAAAAATTTCCGGCAGGTAAGCGCTGGGGACCCCAGGACAATCGCAGGAACAGCCGATTATTTTCGGCTCGTCTGCGCTTGCTGTGAGGCATAGAATTGATAGTAGCAGGAGTATGGTGAGGACTCTCATGTCATTAAGAATTTACGCTTTTGGAGAATATATAGATTATTTACCGAATCTTCTCTCTTTGGAGTTGTAGTCGTTGAGAATCTGCACCAGGTCTTCCTTCTGGAATTCCTGCCAGAGTTTGTCGACAAACTGGATTTCCGAATAAGCGCACTGCCAGAGCAGGAAGTTGCTGAGTCTTGATTCCGAGGTCCTTATTATTATGTCGGGGTAGCCCTTGACCCAGAGGTTCTTTCTTATGTTTTCTTCAGTCGGTTTTTCGCCGCTGTCTATAAGCTTGCCCACCGCATGCAGCAGCTCCTGGCGCCCTCCATAGGCTATGGCGACGTTGAGATCCAGGTTGTCATAGTCCTTGGTAGAATTCTCCAGCTTTGTGAGGTTACCAACCACCTTCTGGCCTATTGGATTGCCGACTCCGGCAAGGTAGTCAAGGTCGCCACAGATGTTGATTTTTACTCCGTTCTTGTGGATTCGGTCGTCGTTCAGGACGCTGAGAGCGTGGTTCGAGAAGAGGTTGAGGAGTGTGTGGACCTCGTCCTTGCCCCTGTTTTGGATATTCTCACTCGATAGAACGTAGATAGTAACCTCGTTAACCCCAAGGTCAATGCACCAGTCGAGAAAGTCGTGGAACTTGTTTATGCCCATCTGGTATGACTCCTTCAAATTGGCTATTCCGTTCTTCTCCATGAACCTCCTATTTCCGTCTGGTATTACGCCAATGTGCATTCTCGGGCAGGTAATAAATAAGTATGGTATTAATAAATAAAGACTATGAGGGTTCTTGACGCATCCGGCATACTTCGCTCTGGGCTGGATTTTTCGGATTCGAAGTATCTGATAACCAACGGGGTTCGCGAGGAGGTTGAACAGGAGAATGCGAGGACTGCTGTTGATGCTGCGGTGGAGAGGGGTTTTATCCAGGTCAGGGAGCCGGAGGAGGATTCCGTTGCTGTGGTGAAGGATGCTGCAAAGAAATCCGGCGATTTAGAGAAGCTTTCGGAGAACGATATTTCTGTTATTGCGCTTGCGCTGGAGACGGATTCCATCATTGTTTCTGATGACTATAATATTCAAAATATTTCAAGAATTCTTAACATCAAATATGAAAAGACCTTTCATTCTGGAATAAAAAAGAAACTGAACTGGATAAGGGTGTGCGAGGGCTGCAACAGGGAGGGGAAGGGGGATGTCTGTGATGTGTGCGGCTCTAGAATGAAGAGAGTTCCCAGCCGAACTTCTCCCTGAGCAGGTGGTAGGCGCCCTGGGGCGGGATTATTCCCTCCTCAGTTATGAGCATGTCTATCATCTCGGCGGGGGTTATGTCAAAAGCGGGGTTGAGGACTTTTATTCCCCTAATCTTTCCGGGCTTTATCACCTCTTTCGTGTCCCTGTATTCGATTTTGGCCATCTCCCCCTCTATCGACCGGGGCGAGAACTTTATGGATTCAACTGCGGCTATGAAGTCTATGTCCAGGTCCCTGGCTGCTACAGCTATCTGCGATGTTCCTATCTTGTTGATTAAATCGCCGTTGGCAAGGACCGTGTCGCCTCCAACGATGACCTTGTCGACCTTGAATTCCTTCATCATTAAACGGGCTGCTGAATCCACCACGAGAGTGGTGGGGATTTTTGCCTTAGCAAGGGCCCTGGCAGTCAGGTGGCCCTGGAACCTGGGCCTTGTCTCGGTGCAGATTACCTTGAATTTCTTACCTTCTTTCCTGGCTCTCTCGAATAATGCCACGACTGTGTCGGAGTTGCAGTGGGTCAGGATTGTGTCATTGCTGTCGATTAGATTGGCGCCAATCTCGGCGATTCTCTCCAGTGCCCTTTCCTGGTCATCAATGAATTTTTGAATGTCCTTGGACGTGGTCCTGGTGAATTCCCCGGCGTCAAGTTTTTTGTTCTTCTCGGCGAGGTATAAGACATAGTCAACTGCATTGGGGAGGGAAACTGCTGTAGGCCTGGCTGCCTTGAGGGTTTTGCCTGACTTTTTCAGGTTTGAGATTACTGCAGCCGTGCTCTTTCCGTCCAGCTCCTTTCTCATTGCCCGGGCTGCGGCAATGGCGATGTCAAGGGCGCCCCTGATTCTCATGTTCCGGATGTCCTTAGCTGTTTTATCGGCCGTCATGTTGTCTTTTTATGCTTCATAGTAATATATGATAGGTAATGTTATATGCTTGTTGGGGTGGGTTGGGGTAGAAATGGTTTATTTTTAATGGATATTATATCTTAATCCATCTTAGATCGGACATATCAGGTGAATATTATCGCGATGGATGCCAAATAGAGTTTTTTGGCCATTATATAATTTATGAGGTGATGGTGAGTAGTTGGAAATACTCATGTTCGGGTGGGAGTTCCCTCCCTTCAGCAGCGGGGGGCTGGGAACCGCCTGTTACGGCCTAACCAGGGGTCTAACCAACCAGGGGGTGGATATAACATTCGTTCTGCCAAGGATAGAGGGCGCTCTGGACTGCGATTACATGCGAATTCTCGCCGCTGAAAAGGGCAGGCTGAAGTTCAAGACGATAGACGCCGCGCTGAGGCCTTACATGACCTCAAAGGCCTACAATGATTTCATAAGGGATTTCGGGCTTAAGGGTTTCGGGGGAGCCAGCCTCTACGGCCGGGAGCTATTTGAGGAGGTTGACAGGTATGCAAGGGCTGCAGAGGCGATTGCTGAAGACGGGGATTTTGACGTGATTCACTGCCACGACTGGATGACCTACCGGGCAGGGATCCATGCAAGGAAGGCTGCCGAGAAGATGGGCAGGAAGGTTCCTTTGATAGCCCACATCCATTCGACGGAGTTCGACAGGACCGGGGGGCATCCCCAGGGCTATGTCTATTATCTCGAATGGGAGGGGCTCAGGGAGGCGGATTACATTGTTGCGGTCAGCGATTATACGAAGGGCATGGTGGTTAGGCACTACAGCATAGACCCAAAAAAGATCCATGTCATTCATAACGCCATAGACTATGAAGAGAAAGCGCCGGCCGAAACCCCGAAGATTAAGGAATTCCACAAGATAGTCCTGTTCCTGGGGAGGATAACCATACAGAAGGGCCCCGACCATTTTCTCAGGATAGCGAAAAGGATTGCCGAGGTCGACGACAACGTCAGGTTTATAGTCGTCGGCTCCGGGGACATGTTCAGGCACATAGTCGAGGAATCCGCCAACCTCGGCATCGGGGACAAGGTTCTTTTTGCGGACTTCCTCTCCGGGAAGGACGTGGAGAGGGCATACAGGATGGCTCACGTCTACGTAATGCCCTCCATATCGGAGCCGTTTGGTCTTACGGCGCTGGAGGCAATGAAATATGGAACCCCGGTCGTGATATCAAAGCAGTCCGGCGTCTCCGAGGTTATCAAAAACTGCCTGGTCGTGGATTTCTGGGACGTCAACCGGATGGTTGACAGGATTATGGCAGTCCTGAAGTACAAGGAGCTTAGGGATACGATGTCAATGGAGGGCGTCGAGGAGATAAAAAGATTCTCGTGGAGGGAGCCGGCAAAGAAATGCCTTGAACTCTACAGGAGGGCGATGAAGAAAAAATGGTAGCCGTATGCTTTTACTTCCAGGTGCACCAGCCATACAGGCTGAGGAAATATCCGGTGTTTGACATAGGGGCGAACAGCGATTACTTCAATCACGAGAAGAACAGGGAGATAATGCTGAAGGTCGCCGACAAGTGCTATCTGCCTGCAAACAGGGTGATTCTCGACCTGATTAATGAGATGGGGGAGGAATTCAGGGTAAGTTACAGCATTACCGGAGTTGCGCTGGAGCAGTTCCGGGAATACTGCCCCGAGGTGCTGGAGAGTTTTCAGAGGCTGGTCGATACGGGCCAGGTGGAACTTCTCGATGAGACTTATTACCATTCCCTCTCGTTCCTGTATTCGGAAAGGGAGTTCATTGAGCAGGTTAAGATGCACAGGAAGGCGATGAAGGAATTATTTGGATACAAACCAAGGGTATTCAGGAACACCGAGCTGATTTACAACAACAGGCTGGCAAGCCTGGCAGAGGAAATGGGGTACAAGGGGGTTCTCGCCGAGGGGGCAGACCACATACTCGGATGGAGGAGCCCCAACTTCCTGTATAAGCCAGTGACTGCAAAGAGAATCAGGCTGCTCCTGAAGAACTACCGCCTTTCTGATGACATAGCGTTCAGGTTCTCCGAAAGGAGTTGGGAGGGCTGGCCCCTGACGGCAGAGAAGTTCGCCAACTGGATTAGCAAGATAAACGGCAACGGCAATTGCGTCAATCTTTTCATGGATTATGAAACCTTTGGCGAGCACCAGTGGGAATCCACCGGAATCTTTGATTTCCTGAGGAGGCTGCCCGCAGAGATTCTGAAGCACCCGGACAACGAATTCATGACCCCATCCGAGGTTGTCAGGGAATTCAAACCGGTCGCGGAGCTGGACGTCCATAATGTAGTTTCGTGGGCCGATGTCGAAAGGGATTTGTCGGCATGGCTCGGGAATCCAATGCAGATGAGTGCGATAGAGTGCCTCTACCGGCTCGAGGACTCCGTGAAGGAGTCGGGCGATGAAAAACTGCTCGAGGACTGGAGAAGGCTCCAGACAGCGGACCATTTCTACTACATGTGCACGAAGTGGTTCAATGATGGGGATGTGCATAAATATTTCAACGTCTACGAGAGGCCGCATGACTCCTTCATAGCATTCATGAACGTATTGAACGACATGGGAATCAGGCTAAAAATTCATAAAAATTGGAGGGAAAAAAATGGCAAAGAAAAAAACAACGAAGGGAAAAAAGAATGTGAAGAAATTTTTGGGGGACGTTATTCCAGAGAACTGCTTCTGGGTCAATAACGGTCCGATAGTGAAGAATGTGGAGGGGCTTCTGGGCGCTCTGAAGAGGATGAGCGACAAGACCTTTGGGCACCATGTGAACGAGGCAAAGAACGACTTCAGCAATTGGGTAAACGAGGTCATCGACGACAAGAGCCTTGCAACGGCACTTAAGAAGGCCAGGACAAAGCCATCCGCCATAAAGGCGCTGGAAAAAAGGATAAAGGAGTTAAAGAGGTAATATATAACCTAAGTGGCCAGAGAATGGGTAGGAAGAAGGAAAATCTCTTGTTTGAGGTAAGCTGGGAAGTCTGCAACAAGGTAGGCGGGATTAACACAGTGGTAAAATCGAAGGCCCCGTCCATGATAAATCATTACGGGCAGAATTATTTTCTTGTAGGCCCATACTTCCCGAAGAAGTCCCTGAAAGAATTCCAGGAGAGGATTCCGCCCGACAATCTCGACTCGATCTTTAAGAGGCTTGGTAAGGAGGGGATAATCTGCCATTACGGCGAGTGGCTAATCCTCGGGCAGCCAAAAACAATCCTTGTGGACTTTACGAACTACGCGTACAAGAAGGATGAGATAAAGGGCTGGCTCTGGGAGAAATACGGGATAGATTCCATGAACTCGAATTTCAATGACTTTGATGAGCCGGTCATCTGGGGCTACGCCTGCGGGCGGCTCCTTGAGGAAATCTCAAAGGCTTACGATATGAGGGTTCTGGCACATTTCCACGAATGGCTGACGGGCAGTGCCCTCCTGTATCTCAAGGGCAACAACGTCGGGGTTGCGACCGTATTCACGACACATGCCACCATGCTTGGAAGGACCATGGCCGGCAATAACGTTGAGCTTTACGGCATGATAGACAAGATAGACCCGGTGAGGGAGGCATATAAATGGAACGTGCATTCCAAGCACCAGACCGAGAGTGCCGCTGCACTGAACAGCGATGTCTTCACGACCGTGAGCGAAACCACGGCCATAGAAGCAAAGCATATCCTGAAGAGATGGCCTGACGTGCTTCTCTTCAACGGGCTGGACATAGGGAATTATCCCAGTTTCGAGGAGGTCTCAATAAAACACAGGCTGTACAAAGACAAGATAAAGTCCTTTCTGGAGTATTACTTCTTTCCCTACTATTCCTTCGACCTGGATAACACGCTTATATATTTCATATCCGGGAGGTATGAGTTCCACAACAAGGGGATTGACGTCCTAATCCAGGCCCTGGCGAGATTAAACGATAAACTGAAATCCACAAAGTCCAAGAAGTCTATAGCTGTCTTCTTCTGGATTCCAAAAGAGGTTGCAAGGATAAAGCCGGATATACTGCAAAGCAGGGCTTACTACAAGGACATGGAGGAGTACCTGGATGACAACATGATAGACGTAAAGTCAAGGATAATGCTGGCCCTTATCACAAAGAAGCCGATAACCGAGGAGAACCTGCTGAGCAAGGAATTCATATTCGAAACGAATAAGAGGGTCATGAACTTCCTGAAAAAGGGCTCGCCTCCACTATGCACCCATGACATGCACAATGAGGACTCTGACCCCATAATCCAGAGCTTTAAGCAGCACGGGCTCCTTAACCGGATTGAGGACAGGGTCAAGGTGATGTTCTACCCGACGTACCTCACCGGGGCGGATAACCTCCTGGACCTGAGTTATGACGAGGCGATAATTGGGTCGCATCTCGGAGTATTCCCGTCCTACTATGAACCATGGGGATACACGCCCATGGAAACGGGCGCCCTTGGCGTGGCCTCCGTCACAACGGACTTCAGCGGCTTTGGAAGATGCATATCCAAGAACCTTAAGAAGAACCCAGGCATCTTCGTGATAAACATGTTCAACCGCACGAAGGAGGAGGGGGTAGAAAATCTATTCAAAATGCTGTACGACTTCACTAACCTCGACAAGGAAAGCAGGATAAAGAATAAGATAGAGGCCAGGAAGATTGCGTTTGATATGGGTTGGGACAGACTCATAGAGAACTACATAAAGGCCCACTCCCTGGCGCTGAAGAAATCACATAAATAAAATGCTGGCAAGCCACAGGCTGAGGCACAGGGAGGTCAGGAAGATTGTCGATTCTGCCGGTTTTCTGCTATCGAACAAGTGCGGGGGATTTGTGCACTTCTCGGATAGACCAAGGAGCAGGTACGAAGGCTTGTTCTTCCGGCTCAATGGAAGGGTCTACAGGACAATAGCAGACATCGGAATCGAAGGGGAAGTGAAGGAAATATCCAACAAATTCTACCGGGCCGAGAGGATTCTTGCCGGCAACAGGGAAACCTTCTTTATGCCATTTGGCAGGAATTCCGTCTCCTATGAGCTTGACAGTGAAGACCAGGTTTCCATTGCGCTGGACGTCAGGAAAATCTATGAGTCGGGGGATTTCGGGGGGAATTATGATATCACTTGCGTGAGAGGAACCATCGTTATAGAATTCAAAAGGGAAGGCGAATGCCTCTACCTTGCGATAAAGGCCGACGGCCCGGAATACGGGAGGATAGAGGAGTGGAAGAAGGTCTTCTATCCGGATGATGAGAAAAGGAACTCTCCACCCTTCGAGCTTTACGTCTATGACGCCCTGAAACTGAACGCAAAAAAGCTTGTTGTTTCATTCTCTGATAAAAAGAGGGATGCGGTAAGGGAGGCCTCCTTCGTGTTCCAGAACCTCTACGAGCTGAAGAAAAAGCAGGTCAGGTGGATAGAGAAGCGCCTCTCCAGCATCAATGCACAGAAGGACATAAAATTAGCCAATAACTGCTGCCTGAATTCCCTGTATCAGCTTACAACAGAGGACGGAATCCCCGCCGGCTTTCCGTGGTTCTTCCAGTACTGGAGCAGAGACGAGCTTATAGCGTTGAATGGCACTGACAGGAGGATGAGAAAGAAGATTCTGCTGCGAAGCCTCAAGAATCTTAGAGAGGGAAGGCTACCGAACATCCTCGGAGGCGCTGAAACGAACGCTGATTCGGCTGGCTGGCTGTTCAAGAGGATAGATGATGACCTGGAGATATTCACAAAGAAGGAGAGAGAACTGATAAAGAGGAAGCTTCTGGATTCCATCAGGAACCTTGACCTGTCAAGCGAGCCGGGGAAGACGTGGATGGACTCAGTAGCGAGAGGCGGTAAACGGATAGAGGTCCAGGCACTTGCGCTGAACATGCACAGGCTTGCTTTCAGGCTCACTGGGAGGAAAAAGTACAGGAAACTCGAGGATGGGCTGAGGGATTCCACCAGGAGTAGATTCTGGAACGGCGAGATTCTCGCTGACGGGGAGGGCGATTTTACTGTAAGGCCGAACATATTCATCGCAGCCTATGTCTATCCTGAACTCCTTGGCAGGGAGGAGTGGATTCGCTGCCTGGAGAATTCGCTCCCGAAGCTGTGGCTGGAGTGGGGCGGCCTTTCCAGTATCGACAAAAACGATGGCAGGTTCAGGGCCGAGCATACGGGGGAGAACCCCGAAAGCTATCACAGCGGGGACTCCTGGTACTGGCTCAACAATCTTGCAGCTCTTGTCATGCACAGGATAGACGCGGAAAGATTTGGCGCTTATATAGACGGGATTCTGGCGGCGTCCACCAGCGACATCCTTTCAAGAGGCGCGATAGGGCATCACTCAGAGATAAGCTCTGCATCCCGTGAAACGGCCTCCGGCTGCAGGGTGCAGGCGTGGAGCGCGGCGCTCTACCTCGAACTTGTTGAGGAGCTCTTCGGGTGGTGAAGATGTGCCTTTTTATCCATCTAAATCATAAAAAGATATATGGGTTTGCTTTCC
This sequence comes from Candidatus Altarchaeota archaeon, assembly GCA_018897475.1. Lineage (GTDB taxonomy): Archaea > Altiarchaeota > Altiarchaeia > IMC4 > QMZM01 > WALD01. The sequence continues at coordinate 1,278 of JAHIKS010000105.1, read as the reverse complement.
GTGGGTGACTTCTCTTCTGATGACCTGAAGTCTGTTATTCAGGAAACTGCAAGGATAAAAGGAAATCCTCCAGATTATAGCAGCAGGCTTGACGGCAAGACACTGGTGCTTCTCTTTGAGAAGCCATCAACTAGAACAAAGGTTTCTTTCCAGGCCGGGATGTTCCAGCTTGGGGGCAATATAATCCATCTGGATATTGACAGAAGCCAGCTGAGCAGGGGGGAGAGTATTGCGGATACAGCAAGAATCCTCTCCAGCTATACGCAGGGAATCGCAGCCAGGGTTTATGAACATTCCACTCTCCTTGAGCTGGCGGAGAATTCCTCGGTTCCTGTAATCAATGCTCTCTCTGATTTGGAGCACCCCTGCCAGGCCGTTTCGGACCTCTTTACAATCTATGAAAGCGTGGGTGGCTTCGACGGAATAAAGGTTACATATGTTGGGGATGGGAATAATGTCTGCAATTCCCTGATACTGGGGTGCGCAATGCTTGGCATTGATATATCGGTGGCTTCTCCGCAGGGTTATGGGCCCGATAAGGGTATTGTCAATAAAGCAGGCAAGAAGGTCGAAGTTCTCTCAAGTCCCGAAGAAGCGGCGAAGGACGCAGACTTCCTTTATACAGACGTCTGGGTCAGCATAGGGAAGGAAGGGGAGAAAGAAGAGAGAGCGAAGGCGTTCAAGGACTATCAGATAAACAAGGAGCTTCTGCAGCATGCAAAACCAGGCTGCAGGGTAATGCACTGCCTTCCCGCGCACAGGGGGGAGGAGATAACCGCCGACATGATAAACAGTAAAGGCTCGATAATCTGGACTCAGGCCGAAAACAAGCTCCACGCTCAGAAGGCAATCCTTTTGAAGTTGCTTGGTTAACAGATTGAGCGGGAAAAATTACGGTCTGGAAGACCGCAATTTGAGAGCGAAACGCAGCAAAAATATACAAAATAAACGCCGAGTTTGTATTATATGAAAACTTCCTATATGTAACTGTAGGGTCGGTGCGACCCGAACTAACGCCTGTGAAGATGAGACCTCTACTTCACCCAATGGGTGGGGCAAGCCTCGTCGGGGAAGCAGGAATCCTATCCAAAGGATATTGCAAATCATAGATTTGCAATAAATCACGCTCCATTGGAGCGTCATTGGGGCAACATGAAGCCCACATTCTTTAGGGATGGGAGGCTCACAATGGTTCTTAAATCAAAAGAGGAAATCTCCAAGGAAAAGAAGAAGTTGTTTGATGGCATAACCCAGGAGATTTCGTTTGCTGACGAGAAG
>JAHIKS010000104.1 GCA_018897475.1 Candidatus Altarchaeota archaeon | reverse complement strand
GGTGTCAGAAAATTCAACCCCATGTCGAACCTGGACTTCATCTCCATTCCCGTGGGGAGGTACATAAAGAATAACCTTGGCTTTGTCAGGGACGTGAGGGATCCTCCGCTGATATTCTCGGTGAACTATTTCCTGAGGTGCGGGAAGGGGGATTTCCTTAACCATAAGAAGGACAAGAGGGTCTGGTTGAAGTGGATGGAACTCAGGGCTCACGGGGAGGCCGATGCCATTGATACGCCAACCGGCCGGATACCGAAGTATGATGACCTCAAGAGGCTTTTCAAGGAGGTCCTTGACAAGGACTATAGCAAGGAGGAGTACGTCGAGCAGTTCACGCTGAGAATCCCGGAGAACCTGGCCAAGATTGAGAGGATTACAAGGATATACAAGGAGAAGGTCAATGACGTGCCGGATGTTCTTTTCACTGCTCTCGAGGAGCAGAAGACGAGGCTTGAGGAGGCGAGGGGTAAACACGGGGATTACATAACCCCCGAACAATTTTTAGAATGACTTCCGAATCAGTTTCTTATGCGACCGGAACTATCGCGTCCTGCAACGGGAAGGATTCTGCCTTTGCGCTTGGTCTGGAGGTTAGGGCGAGAGCGGTTCCCTGCAAGGGAAAAGGAATAAGTTTCAAGGGCTGCAAAGTTTCCAGAGAGGTAAATAAATCAGTTGAGAAGGCAAAAAGATTCTTGAAGGTAAAGGGTGGAATTCGTATAGAAATTGATAATGGAATTCCAGCAAAATCCGGATTAGGTGAGGACGAGGCCATTGCTGTCGCGGCTGCTCTTAGCCTTGCTGCAGAGAAGGGCAGAACCATGGAACTGCAGCTCGACAAGTTCCTCAGGACCCAGGTTTTTGAGACCGGAGACGGGTTCGTGAACAAGAAGGACTTGGTCGAGTACATTCATGTTCCGGGGATGAGTTTTGCAAGGCTCTGCGCGTCGCTATTCGGCGGTTTCTTCGTTACCGAGGGGAAAAAGATACTGCGCAGGGGTGAGATGGAGAATCTCCAGGCAGTAGTCCTTGCCAGCAAGGGCGGGAATCTCAAACCGGCTACTGACATCGCGTGGCAGGAGGCTCTGAAGGGAAACCTGTATCAGGCCATGAGGCTGAATTCCTCGCTCTCAGGGAACGATGATGTCATGCAGAAGATGCTCGGGAAGGGGGCGCTGACTGTTGCTACCTCAGGGAATTCCGTTATCGGCCTGGTCAGGGGGAAGAAAGCAACCAAGATATCCGGGAAGATAAAGACAAGAATCTCAAATATCGAAGCAAGGGTTCTCCAGAAGCCCAGAAAAATTCTCAGGATTAATGAGTTTATGAGGCTGAAAGGGGAGCAGGAGTTTTACTTTTTATGATTATTCCACCAGCCTGAACGCCCCGGTAGGGCAGGCGTGCACGCATGCTCCGCCACCGTCGCAGGTTTCGGGGTGGACTGCAACTGCCTTCTTGCCCTTTCCTTCGACTTCACGTAGCTCAATAACTTTTGGTGTGAGTGGGCAGACCGCCATGCATCCCCCACATCCGATACATTTTTCCAAATCGATTTCTGGTTTCATTTTTAATCCAGTGGTTTTAATTCCCCGGCCTCCAGTCCCAAACTGAATTTCGAGCCCTGTTTTGTGCCCCTGAGCATCATGATTTTTTCTACCCTTGGCCCGACAATCCAGCGGTGGGTGTCCCAGTGAGGGGCTACCTTGCCATCCAGGCCGCAGTCCTTCGACATCCGCTGGATAAGGACGTGGGGGCTGAGATGCTCGAGGAAGTCTGCTATAAGGGCAGCATATTCCGTGCTGCTGAGCGGCCTGTAGGTTCCCTCCCTGTATTCCTTTTGCAGCCCCGTTCCCTTCATCACGAGGCATGGGTAGAGCTTTACGGCGTCGACCCCGAGGGCTGAAACCACCCTGGCTGTTTCGACGACCTCCGACGGAGTCTCGTATGGCAGGCCCATGATCAGGAAAAACAGGACATATATCCCTCTCTTGTGCGCTTCTCTCACGACGCGGATGCTCTCCGCAACTCCGTGTCTCCTCCGGGTTCTCTCATCGGTATGGAAGTGAACGGACTGCTGGCCGATTTCCAGCCAGATTTCCTTCCCTTTTTTGACGTATTCCCCGAGCAAATCAAGGACCTCATCGGGGAGGCAGTCCGGCCTCGTTCCGATGGAGAGCCCTATGACATCCCTGTGCTTAAGGGCCGTGTCAAATATTTTCTTCAGCTTGTCCAGAGGGAGGTAGGTGTTGGTCCCAAAGGCAATGTAGACAAAACCTTTTTTGCCGGCACCCTTTTCCCGGTAGTATTTAACCTGGTCCTTGACCTGCTCTCCAAGGTCTTCGTTGAGGACTCTTCGGAAGCTTTCGTAGGTAAACTGCCTCGCGAAATTGGGGCAGAATATGCAGCCCTCCTTGCTGAGGCGGCCGTCCCAGTTGGGGCACGTAAAGCTGGCATTCAGGGGAATCTTGAATACCTTGTAGCCGTGGGCCTTCCTCTCGTAGAGGCCGTAGGGAGCGTAGATGTTCCCCTCTTTGTATAGCTCGTCTATGAACTTCTTTTCGGTTATGGTAGGGATTCCGTCGGATTTCATAGTTTACAGTTTTTCCTCGACCGTTGGAAATAAATCCATGTTGTTGTGGGGCAGATAGGAGGCGTTCATATACTCCTCAGTGAAGGAGCGTTCCTTGCTCAGGTCGAGGTAGGTGGCCCGCTTTGCTATCTCCTGCGCCTCCTTTCTCTTTTCATCGCTTGTGAGGCAGAGTTGCGCTCCAAGAACGGAGCCGTTGCCGATGAATTCGAACTTTTCCTTGGGAAGGTCAGGAAGAAGGCCCAGGACTATTGCACGCTCCACGTTTATGTAATGGCCGAAGCCCCCCGCTATGTAGATTTTATCGAGCTGGTCGAAGGGCGTGCCGACCCGCGTCAGGGTTGATGCCCCGGCATAGATTGCGGCCTTGGTTATTATGATGTTCTCGATGTCTTTTTCAGTGATGACAATGTCGGAGTCTATGCCTGCCTCTTCCCTGGGGACGACTACAAATTCGGGACCGGATTCCCCAGTTCTAATTCTGTCAGATAATCTGGAATCGGAAATGAATTTACCCTTCGGGTCTATTATCTCGTTCAGGAACAGCTCCGAGATTAAATCAATCAGCCCCGAGCCGCAGATTCCTCTTGGGCGGTCGTTGTTGATTACTGCATAGGTTATGTCGTCATCTATCTCGACCTTTTCTATCGCCCCTGTGCTGGCCCTCATTCCGTGCTTTGTTTCTCCGCCCTCGAAGGCGGGTCCTGCAGAGGTTGAGCAGGTTATGAGAAATTCTTTGTTGCCGAGTGCTATTTCTCCATTGGTTCCGACATCGATGAGCATGGAAATCCCGTCTGAGAGGTGCATCCCTGAAGCCATGATGTCAGCCACTATGTCGCCGCCGACGTAGTTCGCTATTCCGGGCAGGCAGTAGAGTTCGGCCTTGGGATTTCCGCAGTCTATCCCGATATCCGCAGTCCTACTCAGGGCGGGCTGCCTGAATTCCTCCAGCTGCTGGTTCTTCTGGATTGCTGAGGGGTCCCTGCCCAGCAGGAGATAGGTCATGACAGTATTCCCGGCAGTTACTATCTTCTTTATGTGGTGCTCTTTGGAGTCGCCGAAGAAATTCCTCTCGAGGAGGATTTCGGTCAGTCCATTGATGTTCTCAAGGATGAGTGAATTCAGTTTTTCGAGCCCTCCGGTCTCCTTGGACTGGTTTATCCTGCTCAGCACGTCTGCTCCAAAGACGCTCTGCTTATTCAGCTGGGATTCCGTGTCGATGATGTTTCCTGAATCAAGGTCGGTCAGGTAGGCAACAACGGTTGTGGTTCCGATGTCTATGGCCAGGCCGAGACTCTCACCTGCTGACTTGCTCTTCTTGCGCATCTCGGCTATGCCGGAATCAATCCTCTCAAGAATCTGGTGCTCGCCGAGCCTTGATTCCGGGGGGATGAGGACTTCGAGGTCGCTCTCCGGAAAGGACTGGCATGCAAGGGCGTAGCCCTTTTTCTTTTCCTCCTGGGTCAGGAGTTCCGTTGCTTCAGACCTGAATTCTCCCTTCTGCACTATAACCCTGCACTTGCCGCACTTTCCCAGGCCGTTGCAGGAGGAGTTTATGTGGACTCCGTTGGCTATCGCAGTCTCAAGGATTGAATTCTTTGCCTCGGCTTCTGTGCCCTCGGGCAGGAATCTTATCTTGTGGGACATTCTGCATAATATTCAGATTGAGGCGGTAAAAAGAATAAATCTACTTCCAGTTGTCCTTCAGGAAGCTGCCAATCATGGAGGAGTCCTGCGGTCCGATGAGGACCTCCCAGCCTGTGGCATCCTCGATTGCCCCGGAGATTCTTGCAAGGACTCCCGGCAATATCAGCTTTTTGTGCTTCACCTTCTCTGCAACTTTGTTATCCTTCAGCGCCTTCTTGATTGCGGAGGGGTTGAGCTTGTCAGCAGCGAGAGCAACGGTAACCGCAAGGCCCTCGGTGTCAACGACCAGGAGGTAGCAGGGAAATTTCATATTCTCCAGGTCTCCTGCGACGTTGAAGTATGTCAGGGCAAAGTTCGATGTGATAAAAACGGGGGAATTCTCATCCGGGGAATTTATCTCATAGAGCTTTGGCTCTGTGGATGGCTCAACCCTCGGGTCGGTATAGATGTTCTGCTTCAGCACGACCGATGTCAGGAAGGACCATGCCTCCGTTGAATGGAATACGATGAGGCTTAGGAAGCGGTCAAGGAGCATGGCAACGAGGTTGGACTCGTAGAGGGCTGCCTGGGTTTCGTCCTTGGAGCTCTGCCAGACAGGGATTGTCGAGCCCATTAGGGGATAGCGAATCTCCTCGACCCTGTGGAGGGCTGCCTTCCTGAGCTGGGTGAGGTTGTCGAGGGTTCTGGCAAGTCCCGCGCCATTGGGCTCTATGCCCGGGTCGAGGACAAGGTTCTTGAAGCCTGTTGCAGAGATATTGCCGGCTATTGTACCGAGTTCGGACAGGTCCATGGAGTGGACCGCCAGCGGGCAGTCGAATTCCTTTGCTATGGCGAGCATCTTCTCCCAGTTCTTTGCATTGGCTGCGTAGAGAAGAGGTCTCCTGCCCTTTACTGCCTCAGCTCCTGCCTGCAGAACCTCCGGGCTGAAGGAGCAGAGCACCAGGGGGCCCTTGAATTCCCGGGCTACTATTTCTACAGCTTTCTTGAATTTCCCGGCATCTCCAGATGCCGCTCTTATTGAAATCCCATCGAGCCTTAGTTTTTCCCCTATCCTTTCAAATTCAAAATTATTTACCAAATCCACCCGGCTCTTGATTTCCTTATCATCCATCAAATCGCTGACGTCGAGCATCAGTGCCGTGGGGTTGAAGAAGCGCAGCTCGTGGCGGTACATGACCTCCTCGCCGCCCAGTGTAAGGGCTGATTTTCCACCCCCCATCACAACGTCCCTGACGGGAGGGGTTGTTGCCTCTACCAGCTTCTCCAGCTCCCCGGGACCAAATTCCGGGCAGTCGGCGGGCTTCTTCTCCCTCTCCAGGAGCTTTATGGCGAATGCCATGCAGGTATCCTCTCCGCACTTGGCGCAATTCTTCTTCGGAAGATACCCGTAAACCTGAAGTGCCGTAAGCCTTTTCATCTAAAACGAGCAAAGGATACCCACGAATTCATTCGTGGGAGGAAACTTGCGAATTGAAATATTCGTAAGTTACTCGCAATCTTTGATTGCATCGTATTGCCCCTTCTCACCTCCTTACTTTTCACTTGTTTACTTTTCCAGTGCTCCCCCACAAAGTATTTGGACTGTAACTCTGATAGACTAATATGGAGAATTGTGCTACAATCAAGATAAAACTGCCTATGAATGATGTTCTTCTTGAGACTATGAGGCAGTATTCCAACTCTGCCAAATATGTTGTTGATGTTGGCTATGATTCCCCTATTGCCAAGTCCAAGATCAAACTTCACCATGTTACTTATCGAGAGGTTCGTAAACAACTCCCTCAGCTTCCCGCCCAACTTGTGATAAGTAGCAGGGACAAGGCTTATGAGATGCTTAAATCTGTCAGAGCGAGAAAACGAAGAGGTAAGAAAGCGTCCAAGCCACAGGTCAGTGATTATCTTCCTATCCGTTACGATGCTCGTTCCTTTTCTTTTAAGCCAGAGATGGTTAGTCTCACCTCCGTTGGAGGAAGGCTTAAAACCCCTATTCAGGTTCCTAAATACTTTGAAAGATACCTTGGCTGGACTGTCAGAACAGCAGACCTTATCTACAGGAAAGGAAAGCTGTTCTTGAATGTGGTTGTTTCCAAAAACATCAACATTGATTGTAGCACAGGTAAAACTATTGGTGTTGATGTTGGAATCAACAACCTCGCAGTCACCAGCGAGAGACAATTTTTCAAAGGAGTTAAAGGAAAACTTGCTAAGTTCCACCGGTTGAGAAGGAAACTTCAAGTCAAAGGCACTCGTTCTGCCAAGAGGAAACTCAAAAAAGTGAGTGGCAGACAGAGACGGTTTATGGCTGACCTCAACCACAGGATTAGTAAGGAAATAGTTGAAACACTTGATAACGGGGACTGCATTGTTATGGAAGACCTCAGTGAAATTAGGGATAGAGTAACTATTAAAGGCAAGCGAAAAGGGAAGGTTCTGAACAGGATGACCAACAACTGGGCATTCTGCCAGTTGCAGAGTTTTATCGATTACAAAGCCAGTCATAAGGGCATCTGGGTGGTCTATGTTGATCCGCACTACACCTCCAAGACTTGCTACAACTGCGGTGAAGTCTATTCCATTCGCCCCAAGAAACGGGGGTTCTTTAAGTGTCTCCATTGTGGTTTTTCCTGTAATAGTGATCTAAACGCATCCCGCAATCTGCGGGAACGGTTGAAACCATTGGTTAACAGCCGTGGGCTGTATGTCAACCAGCCCATTGTAGCGAATGATGAAGGCGAAGCGCCCCTGGGTGAATTGAGCCCGAGTTCAGTTACAAGCCCATAGACTTTAGTCAGGGGTAGTTGACTTTGCGCTAATCCATGATTCGTAGTTGAATGGTTTGCCCTTCTTCGTGTCCGAGAAGAGGTAATCCGATATCTTCTCGACCGTTTCTATTGCGAGGGGGTGGAGCATCATAAAGAGATCCGCTCCTGAGAGCAGTGCTGCGAGGGCGGTGTTGCCCTCCCATAATGGACCACGGTATTCCCTGGAGCCAATCTCGTCCTTATCAATCCATGCCTCTCTGGCGCTCCATGAGTTTGAGGTTGCTGAAACGATGGGCATCATCAGGTTCGCATCTCCCTTTAAGCCGGCAAGCCTGCATCTTTCCATGGCCGATATTGAGTATTCGATTCCGTAGCCCACTCCCCCGGTAAAGAGGTCCATCACTATCTGCTCCTGCTTCAGGCCCTGCTTCATCAGATTCTTGTTGAGCCTTCTCATTTCATCGGGGTTCATTGAGACTAAAGAGAGAACTGAATGGCCGTGCTCGACCGCGGCCTTTGCCACCCTCTTATAGTCCATGTCAGGGTCGACTGTGGAGAGAAGGACCTTCTCTCCGGCGCAGATTTCAGCGGCTTTTTCGAGAAGCTCCGGGTCTTTCTCGGGGTTTCCGGAGCCGCCGATTATGACAGGGACCTTAACCTGCTGGATGAAGTCCTCTATAAGCTTGCACGACTCCTTTACGGGAGTGTCCTTGACCGTGGGGTCCGAGCTCACGAGATGCAGGGTAATCATCTGGGCGTTGAATTCCTTCACCCTGAATTTCGCCCATTCTATGGGGTCTTCCATCACGTCATGGAAGTACTTTCTCACGTGGGTTGGCAAAGAAATGGGCATGTCAAAGACGTCCTGGGATATGAGGGGCCTGCTCGGGAATTTTCCCTCGAAGAAGTAGAAAGGGGGCGCAGTCTGGCCGCCAATCCTGTGGCTGATTGTTCTTGTGCCGCCCTCTTTCTTGGTTGCACCGAGGCGAACCTCGGCTATGGCGGATTTGTATTCATCTCTAGAGGGTAAGAAATCAAAGCGGGTTAATTTTTTTTTTCCTTCCGCGTTTATCGGCTGGGGGATGAACTGCAGTTCCAGTTCTCCTGCTTCAAGGTCGAAGTTCTCGATTTCAATCTCCTTGCTCTCTCCAAGGAGTTTTTTTAGTTTCTCAGTGAGTTCATCCATTTTTGATTAACTTCCGAGCTATGTTTTCGGCCTCCTTGTAGGCCTTTGATTCCTGGCTTATGCCCGTTATTGGCCTGCCCCTGAGGTCTAAATCACTAACCTCGGGGTCGTCGGGAATCGAGCCGATTACCTCTATCCCGAGCTTCCCGGCCTCATCTTCGAGCACGTCTTTATTCTCGGGAGTGACTCTGTTAAGTATTAGGTATAAGTTATTGAATTTTATATTGAGTTCACGGGTTAAATCCTTGATTCTCTTTGCCGTGTCCAGCCCTTTCTTTGATGCATCACTTATCACGAGCAGGGAGTCGACATTCTCTGTTGTCCTCCTGGACAGGTGCTCAAGGCCTGCCTCGGCGTCTATCACTATGTAGTCATAGGACTTTGTGATGTTGTCCACAATATCCCGGAGCATATGATTTATGGCACAGTAGCACCCCTGCCCCTCTGGCCTGCCCATAACAAGCAAATCGAAGTTGTCTGTCTCGACGGTAATCTCAAAGACCTTTGCATCGAGGTATTTCTTCTTCTCAACCCCGGGGGAGGGCTTCTCCCGGAGCATGTCTTCCCTTATGTCTCCAACGGTCTTCTGGAATTCAACACCGAGGGATTCCGCAAGATTTGAGTCCGGGTCGGCATCTATCGCAAGGATTGATTTCCCCGGCTGAGAGTCGCCCAGTATCCCTATCAGCAGAGCGGAAAGCATGGTTTTCCCGACTCCTCCCTTGCCGGTTACTGCTATTACAGTACCTTTCAATCTGCTCTCTTGATTATAACCTTCTCCGCGTAGACCTTTGCGTTCTTGAGGATTATGGTTATTCCCCCTGCGGTTGACTCGATATCCCCTGCCATGGCCGGTTCCGCGCCCTTGCCCTTAATCTTCAGCTTCAACGGCTTCTTGATGTTCAGCTTCAGTGGTTTCTTTTCCATTTTTATTCGAGAGCTCCATCCTCCTGGAGTTTCTCTATTATCTTCATCAGCTCATCCTCGGTTATGCCCAAATCCTTGGACGCCTCATCAGGATATATCTCACCGTCCTTTTCCTGTATGTAGCTCATTACCTTATCCTTAAGGTCATCGCCCTTGGCGCCCCATCTTTCAACCACCGGGTGTCCCTTCTCCTGCAGGAATTTCTTGAGCTCGTCGAGATTGGTGACTTCCTTCTCTGTCGCAATCTTGTCATAGATGTCTTCAGGGACCGCTTCCTTGACCCTCTCCTTTATGTGTGAGGGGAGCCATACTATCCTGCTCCAGCCGCCCTCGGCATTAAAGAACTTTGCCGAGTGCATCCATTCGACTCCGAAGCCCAGGAATCCCTCTGCCTGTTCCCCACCGCCTGTCTGGGTCGCCATGGCGGAGAATTTAAGGCCGTTGACTGCAGCTTCGTTGTAATTCCTGTCCACTATGCCTATGCCCTCAACCTCTGGGATGAAGAAGGCTATGGCCTCAAAACAGCCGCAGCTTGTATGGGGGTAGCCAAACATGGAGTACATGAAGAAGCGGTCGTTAGCGCCGTTTGTGGCCTTCTTTATTGCCTCGTTCACTCCCGAGTATTCACCGGTCTTCTCGTCCAGCAGTTCCCCCTTATCCACAGCAAAGTTCGGGCCGTCCGGGTCTACGTTTGCTGCTGCCCTGGCATCAATCCAGGATATGGAGCCGCATAGAGAGACTCTCTGAGGGGATATGACGCAGACGTGGTTCGGCGCAAAGGACTGGCAGAGAGTGCATGCGTAGAACACATCAACATCCTCGTCCTTCATTCCTCTCACTCTCTTGTCCCTCTCCTCGTAAATCTTTATGGCCATGTCGTGATGCTCTTTGACCTTGGCTTCATCGGTCATGAAGGTTATCTGGCTCTTCTCAATGAATGGAAACGCGGTCTTGAATAGATTCATAATAGCCGTTCCAATATGCTTGAAGGTAAGGCCCTTCTCCTTGGCGTCCTTGCTTACCCTGCACCAGATGTCATACCTCTGGTTAAGGTGCATGAAGCCCTGGATATAGTTGAGGAAGTCGTGAACCCTTCTCTCGATAACTCCTTCCAGTTCCTTCTCGACCTTCCCACCGTAAATGTCTACAAGAATTCCAAAGGATGACCTGTCCCCCTCACTGAATTCCGGGATGTCCTTCCCTATGACAATTACCTTTCCGTCCTCAATCTCATCTGCCTTTCTTACCTGCACCAGTTCCGCCTTGTATTTGACCTTGGGGCCTCCAAGCTCAAGGAACATGTCGGGTCCTCTAATTCTTTCACCTTCGTGTACGATTCCTACCTCTACCGGAATTTTGTCTGTCATTTTTTGCCTCCGCTTAGTCTCCTAACGAGTGTTGGGTCTGGCGTCTTCTCGACCGGCTTCCAGCCCTGTTTATTCAGGACATCCATTAACTCTTCCTTTTGTGTTAGAGGGATGTCTGCCTCGGTCCTTACGAACCTGTGCAAATCCTCCGGCAGCTTTCCGTGAACCTTTTTATGCAAATCTATGTAGTGGGCCAGCTTTATCTGCCTTCCCTTGAATCCATCTGATGCTCTTAAACAGAGCTTCGGAACCAGCATCATAACCTCCTCCTTTGTCTTGGCGACATAGCTGAGATGCTCCGGGACTGGGCCAACATCGTACTTTCCTTCGCCCCTTGTATCAAAAACGCTCCAGTCCGTGTTCTCATCGCTTAGAAGTTCCCTCCTGTATTTGATTCCTGAGGGGCCCCAGATGACGGGAATCCCAAGACGCATTACGCCTGCACCTATTGACACTGCCTTCTGGGAGTAGGTTCCCCAGACAAGGCCCACCGCACCGAGCCTGTTCATGATGTAGTCTGCAATCTCCTCGAAGTTCTCCCGGAGAGGTCTTTTAGCAAATATGTTTGCGACCTTCATTGCAGCCCCGGTTATATGAGCGTTGGCAACGCATGAACCAACATTGACAAGATTCCCTGCGTTGAATTCTCCCCCGTACTTCTCATAGAGGTTGTGAGCAGGCCCTGAGTAGTCCGTTGCGAGAGCCATGGCGGAGCATCCTGAAGTAGTAACAATATAATTCCTCTTCAGGAACTCCTCGACAATCTCGCCCAGTTCCTTTCCTCCGTGAGGCCATAGAGAGCAGCCAACCGGAGCTAGAATCCCTGGAATCTCACCGAATACTACCGGGGCTCCGACGTTTCTGATTTCGACGTCCTGAATGGCCCCTCTTCCGGGGCTTATCTTTGCCCTGTCGTTCTCGAACCTCTCCTTGTATACTGCCGAATAGGCAGAGGTAATCTCTGACTTCCTGGGGCACCAGGACTCGCATCTACCGCAGAAGACGCAGGTTCCGATAACGTCCAGGAGCTTGTCCTTGGGAATTATGTCGGGCTTCTTCCCCTCCTTACCCCCTTCCTTCGGTTCTATGCCGTTGAAGTGCTTGTTGATGCTCGCGACAATGCTTGTAACGTTCAGGCCGACCGGGCATGCCTGCGCGCATAGTCCGCAACTTGTGCATCCCTTTATGGATTCAAGGCCGTTCTCCTGCTTCTTCTTGCCCCTTTTCTTAACCTCTATGGCCGTTTTTACAGCAATCTCTGGGAGCTTGTCCAAATCCGGGATGAAACACCCATCAATATCTCCCGATACCAGTTTCTTTACGACATCACTGGGATTCTCTTTGGACAGGTTGGGGAATCCTCCAACGTTCTTGTCGGATGTCGTTATGACCGGGATTCCAAGCTTCTTTGCATTCTCTGCCGTGTCAACCCGGATACATTGTTCGTCAAGTACTATTAGGTCTGCGATGCCAGAGCGGACAAATGGAAGCTGATAGGAGAGCTGTCCAACGACCTTGGAGCCAGTATCATAGCGGCCCATGTCGAGGGCAGTGCAGCAGATTGCTGCAAATTCTACGTCGAGCTTCTTCTCCTTGGCGTAGTCTATCATCTCAACGCTTCCGGCAACGTTGTGGCCGATGCAGAGAATTACCGGCTTTGACTTGTCTATCGAGCCGAAGCCAATCTCCACCAATTCCGGCTTCGGGTCTCCCTTCGGGAAATCAAGTGAAGAAACCTGGGCAATGTCCGCAATCTCCATTCCGAGGTGGTCGACCATTCCACCGTGAAGTGCCTTTGAGTTGAAGTCTATGTCGTTGGATTCCTGGCCCATGTGCAATGCCGAGAGAAGGTGGGTCAGCTGCTCCTCGACATAATCGAGGCCTTCTTCCAAATCGGACAGTACCTGAGGCCTTTTACCGATTATGGTCCT
>JAHIKS010000103.1 GCA_018897475.1 Candidatus Altarchaeota archaeon | reverse complement strand
AAGGAGTGGCAGCGATTGGAAGCGAGTTGAACTCTATGGAATTTCTCTGCGTTAATGGGGAATTCTTGCCGGTTAGCTATTTATTCCAGAAATAGCATATTATCATTATGGTGGAGAGCCTGTGCGACATCTGCGGCGGGGCAGCAGCGATTCAAAGCTGCAAGCTCTGCGGAAAGAGGGTCTGTTCTTCGTGCATGACGAAGCGCGGGGTGTGCAAGGTCTGTTTGTCAGGGATGAAATACTAAAATGAAGGTGTGCCTCTATCTGGAACTTGAATCGAAGCTGAGGGGAAGCGGAATCGGGGCGGCCATAAAGAACCAGAGAAAATCGCTGGAGCTGAATGATGTCGAGTATACGAGCAACCTGGAGGGAGAATTCGATATCCTGCATACGAATTCTATCGGCCTGAACTCTCTCAGAGTGGCCAGAGAGATGAAGAAAAAAGGGAAGAAGGTCGTCATGCATGCCCATACAACCGCTGATGATTTCAGGAACAGCTACAGATTCAGCAATGTCATAGCGCCCTTTCTCAAAAGATATCTCAACTATTATTATAACCATGCCGACCTCGTTCTGTGCCCCTCGCAGTATACGAAGGGCGTGCTGGAGAAGGCTGGGGTTAAAGCCCCCATAATACCAATAAGCAATGGCATAGACATAGAAAGGTTTAAATTCTCAAAAAAGAAAAGAAGAGAATTCAGAAAAGAGTTTGGGCTGGAGGGGATTACTCCCCTCTCTGTCGGCCATGTATTCAGAAGAAAAGGTATCTCGACATTCATCAAGCTGACACAAAGACTCCCAAACAAATCAGTATGGGTTGGTAGGAGATATAAGAATATGGAAGACCCCTCCATTGCTAAGCTGATAAAGAACGTGCCCAGTAACTTCATCCTTATAGATTTCATCAAGGACATCGTCTGTGCCTATTCGGGCTCGGACATCTTTGTGTTCCCAAGCCACTGCGAAAACCAGGGCATAGTTCTTCTGGAGGCAAGTTCCTGCAGGATGCCCATCATAGTGAGAGATTTACCTGTCTACAGGGAATGGTTCGATGATGGGGTCAATTGCCTCAAGGCCAGGAACGAAGGGGAATTCAAGGAGAAGCTTAAGATACTGATAGAGGACGAGAAATTAAGGGATAATCTGGCCAAGAACGCCTATAACATGTCGAGGGAGCACTCCCTCCAGAAGGTGGGTAAAAAACTCAAGGATATATACTCTGGGCTTCTGGAATAGCCAGCGGCTCGGGTACCGGGGCAATCTTGGCCTCCAGGTTCTTTTTCTCTGTTATGTCCTCAACAATGGTCACGAGGCCGGTAACCTCACCCGAGGTATTTCTTAAAGGCATGACCTTTATCCTTGCAAATATCTTCTTGCCCCAGTGAGATACGTACTCCTTCTCGAGGTTGAATTCCTCCCCTTCCATGAGGGCTTTACCGAATACCTTGTCCAGACCGGCCTTCTTTATTGCTGGTAGTTTGAAAAGATTGAAGCTCTTTGTCTTCTCCTCAGAGGGACTGCCCATGATTTCGATAAGGGCCGGATTTGCATGGATGATATTCCCTTCTTTATCACTGGTGAGGATTCCAAAGGGTGCGTTGTCTATAACGCTCCTTTTGATTTCGTTGAGATATCTTATCTGCTCCTCTGCCTTCTTGCGCCCGGTGATGTCGTGGAATATTCCCTGAATTATTGGTTTTTCTCCGATTACGGTCAGGGATGCTGATACGTGAACGGGTTTTATTTTCCCTGACTTGGTTATTATCTCGGCCTCGTCGTCAACAGCACCTTTTCGTTCTATATGCTCTTTGAACTGGTTGCTGTAATGTTCCGCCTTTTCAGGGGGATGGATCTTTGTTTGATGCTGCCCAATAATCTCGTGCCTTCTTCTCTCCAAAAGGGTTTCTGTCGCTCTATTGCAGTTTGTAATCAGCCCGGTCTCGGGGTCTGCCCAGATAATCGCATCTTTTGCATTTTCGAATGTTAGCCTGAATTCCTCCTCGCTCTCCCGCAGTGCCTCCTCCGCTTGCTTCATATCAGTTATGTCCCTGACAATCTCAATGATGGATATGCTTCCGTCGGTGTTCTTCATGGGCGAAGCAATCAGGTCATAGGAATTGCCATCTTTATCTGTTGCCTGATACCTCATTGAGGTCAGGTTTCCTTTATGCAGAATTTCTATGACGGGACATTTTACGCAGGGTTCACTCCTCCCTATAAAAGCCTTGTAGCATTTCTCCCCGATCAGGTTGCCAAATCTCTTGATAAGAGAATCATTAGTGAACTCGATCTCGTAGTTTTCATTCATTACCACTATGCCATCAGGTATTGTAGACAGGATATGCCCAAGGGTTGTTTTCAGGCCGGTGTCAGCAACATCCCTTGATCCATTTGAAACGCCATGCAGGGGGGACTTCTCTATGAACCATATCTTCCCCATGCCTGCTCTCTTGAAGCCTATCTTCCCCTCGGCATTCAGTACATTAAGATATTTGGCGAGGGTGTGCCGGTTGATTCCCACTGATTTCGATATCTCAGTGGATGAAGCCCCGTGCAGGCCGTGCTCCTTTATGCAGCCGATAATCCTCTTTTCCGTATCTGAAGGCTTCATCTTCTTGGTTAGATTGATATGCCAATGAACATTAAAATCCTATCTCTGGGATGCCCTCCTGTTCTTGAACCACAGTTTTGTGCCCCCCGCGGTCTCAATCCTTCTCGATGCTATAGCGTCCCTTATCTTGGGTTTCAGCTCATCGAGAACACCATTATTGTTATTCTCAAGAGCAACAAGAATAAGAGAGATTAACTCCTGAAATTCATCATCGTCACTATATCTTTTTGAATAACCAGTGCATACCTCTTCCAGACGCTCTGTCCTGTTCCTCTCCAAAAGGCTTAGCACATCCATGAAGATATAGTGGCTTGCTAGAACCATAATGACCACCCACGCCTGTTGTATTGGCTACCAATACGGGTAACCAACAAATTATATATGAATATACAGGTATAAAAGGGGAAAATTCCATTATTTAATAATGGTAAAATTTGACAGAAAGGAATTTCCATCCTTGTTGCTGGTTGTATTGATGTTTGTATTTGGCTTTGCCCTGTCAGGCAAATTCCCGTCCAGTGTCCCGACGCAGTGGAATGTGTGGGGCGAGATAATAGGCTACGGTTCAAGCAATGAGGCCCTCTTCGTTATACCGCTGATAAGCCTTGTCACCTATGTGCTCCTGAGTCTCATCCCAAAGATAGCAGTAATGAAGACGAACATAGAGCTCTTCCTGGACTACATCTACAGGATAAAGGCAGCCGTAATTCTCTTCTTCTTCGGGCTGTATCTGAGCAGCGTTCTGAATTCCCTTGGCTATGAATTCAACATGAGCTACTACATAATACCTTCTCTCGCAATCCTCCTCTACTACTTCGGCTGGATTATGCAGTATTCAAAGAGGAACTTCTTCATAGGTATAAAGACCCCGTGGACGCTCTCGGATGATAGGGTATGGAAAAACACCCATAGGATTGGGAGTATCACACTTAGGATAAACGCCGCGCTTCTCCTGCTGGCACTGCTCTTCCCAAGCGCGATTCTCATAATATTCACGGTGCCGGTAATACTGAATTTCATATTCTTCTGGGCTTTCTCCTACTGGGAATATCGAAGGCTTGGCCTTGGTAAGCAGGCGTGATTCGGTGAAAACCGAAGAAAACCGAAATCCCTTTATATAATCCTCGAGTATAGATTACTGAGGTCAACTACCCACGACTAAAGTCTATGGGTTTGTAACTGAACTCATGCTCAATTCACCAAGAGGTGCTTTGCAATCATCACTCGCTACAATAGGCTGGTTGACGTGCAGCCCACGGCTGTTAACCAATGGTTTCAACCGTTCCCGCAGATTGCGAGATGCGTTTAGGTCACTATTACAGGAAAAACCACAATGGAGGCACCTAAAGAATCCACGTTTCTTGGGGCGAATGGAATAGACTTCACCGCAGTTGGAGCAGGTCTTGGACGTGTAGTGGGGATTAGCATAGACCACCCATACACCCTTGCGACTGGCTTTGTAGTCGATAAATCCCTGCAACTGGTAGAACGCCCAGTTATTAGTCATCCTGTTCAATACTTTGCCTTTTCTTTTGCTTTTAATGGTCACTCCGTTTCTGATCCCATTAAGGTCTTCCATCACAATACAGTCTCCTTTATCAAGTGGTTCAACTATCCCCTTACTAATCCTGTGGTTGAGGTCAGCCATAAACCGTCTCTGTCTGCCACTCACTCTTTTGAGTTTTCTCCTGGCAGAACGAGTGCCTTTGGCTTGAAGTTTTCCCCTCAACCTGTGGAACTTAGCAAGCTTTCCTTTAACTCCCTTGAAGAATTGTCTCTCGCTGGTAACTGCGAGGTTGTTGATTCCGACATCAACACCAATAGTTTTACCTGTGCTACAATCAATAGTGATGTCTCTGGAAACAACCACATTCAAGAACAGCTTTCCTTTCCTGTAGATAAGGTCTGCTGTTCTGACAGTCCAACCAAGGTATCTTCCAAAGTATTTAGGAACCTGAATCGGGATTTTGAGCCTTCCTCCAACGGAGGTGAGACTAACCACATCTGGCTTAAAATAGAAGGAACGAGCATCATATCTAATCGAGAGATAATCGCTGACCTGTGGCTTGGACGCCTTCTTCCTCATCCGCTTTCTCATTCTGACAGAGTTAAGTATCTCATAGGCCTTATCCCTGCTGCTTATCACAAGTTGAGCGGGAAGCTGAGGGAGTTGCTTACGAACCTCTCGGTAAGTGGCATTGTGGAGTTTGATTTTGGACTTGCCAACAGGAGTGTTGTAGCCAACATCAACAACATATTTGGCAGAATTAGAATACTGTCTGATAGTCTCAAGAAGAACATCATTCACAGGCAGTTTTATCTTGATTGTAGCACAATTCTTCATATTAGTTTATCAGAGTTGCAGTCCAAATACTTTGTGGAGGAGCACTGGAAAAGTAAAAAAGTGAAAAGTAAGGAGGTGAGAGGGGCAAATTCCTCCCGCGAATGAATTCGTGGGTATCCTTGCCTGTTTTAGATGAAAAAGATTTTGATTGGGCTCCTGCTGGTGAGCATACTTACGGGCATTGCGGCAGCTGACGGAATGATAATACCTGTGCCTCCGCCGGACGTGAGACCTGAGAAGATTCCGCCCTTTGCAATAAAATATCATCACGTAAACATTACAATAGACAATCAGTATGCTGAGACCGAAATAGACCAGGTGTTCAAAAACGAATTCTCCCGCGACCTGGAGGGTACGTATATATTCCCAATTCCGGAAACTGCATCAATCCATGAATTCTCGATGTTCGTTGAAGGGGAAAAACTTGACGGGGAAATCCTGAAAAAGGATGAGGCAAGGCAGATTTATGAGGATATAGTGAGGCAGCTGATTGACCCCGCGCTCCTTGAGTATGTGGGCCAGGACATGTTCAAGGCCAGCGTTTATCCTATTCCTGCCAATGGAGAGAAAAGGATTCAGCTCAGGTACTCCGAGGTTATTAGATGCGAGTCCGGAATCTGCCATTACAGGTATCCCCTGGAGATAGAGAAGTTCTCATCAGGGGATATAGAGAGCGTTCTAATCAGCGTCAGGCTTAAATCGAACAAACCAATCAAGGCCATTTATTCGCCGACCCATAAAATCTCGGTCAGCAGGATTAACGACTATGAAGCCGAGGTAAGCTACGAGGAGGAGAACGTGAAGCCGGAGAAGGACTTCGAGCTCTACTACACGGTCTCGGAGGAGGACTTCGGCCTCAACCTTCTGACCTTCAAGGACGGGGAGAATGGCTTCTTCATGCTTCTTCTTGCTCCGAAGCAGGAAACCAAAGAGGAGGAAATAATCGCAAAGGACATAATATTTGTCCTCGACACCTCCGGCAGCATGGCCGGCGATAAGATAGAGCAGGCAAAGAGTGCGCTGGAGTTCTGTGTCAATTCCCTTAACGATGAAGATAGATTCAATCTGATTACCTTCAACACGAACATAGGGGAATTCGATGATAATCTGGTTGATTCAAACTCAGAAAATAAGAAAAATGCCCTGGAATTCATAAGCAAGATTGAGGCCAGCGGCGGGACAAACATAAATGACGCCCTCCTGCATGCACTGGATATGGTGGAGGATGAGGAGAGGCCATCCATAATAATATTCCTCACAGACGGAAAGCCGACGGTCGGAACGACGGATAATGAAAAGATTATGGGCAACGTAAAGGATGAGAATTCAGGTAAGGCAAGAATCTTCGTCTTTGGCGTTGGCTATGATGTCAATACGCATCTCCTGGACAAAATCTCGGGAGGGAACAGCGGCGCATCCGAGTACGTAAAGCCCGAGGAGGACATTGAAATCAAGGTCTCGGACTTCTATTCGAAGATATCCAACCCCGTTCTGTCAAATCTGGAAATCGGATTCAGCGGCGTTTCCGTGAGGGACTCCTACCCGAAGGAGTTGCCGGACCTGTTCAAGGGCTCGCAGCTTGTGCTGTTCGGCAGATATTCGGGGGGCGGGGATGCAACGATAACGCTCGCTGGAAGGACAGGCAAGGAGGAGAAAACATACAGTTATGAGGCCAATTTCCCAGAGGAGAATTCAGAGAACGAATTCATTCCCAGGTTATGGGCAACGAGAAAGATTGGCTACCTCATGGACGAGATAAGACTCCATGGGGAGAACGAGGAGCTTATCGACGAGATAATAAACCTGTCCATGGAGTACGGCATCATAACCCCCTACACATCATTCCTGGTGGATATGGACACGGACCTGAGCAGGCCGGAGGGCATAGCGGCCGCGAGGGAAGGATTCAGTCAATCTGTCGTAGATATGGCCTTTAACGCGGTTACAGGACTCTCCGCAATAAAATCCGCGCAGACAACGCAGGAACTGAAAGAGGGCGACATCTACGAGTCCGGCTCGACGAGAGTGGAGCACGTCGGCAAAAAGACCTTTTATCAGAGGAACGGTACGTGGGTTGATAACGACTGGGATGGAGATGATGCAAGCGAGATAAAATACGGCTCAGATGCATACTTTGAATTTCTGAAGAATAATCCTGAAACAGGAAAATACCTCGCACTCGGAAAGGAGGTGAATTTCTGCTCTGATGGGAACTGCTACATCATCTCTGAGCAGGCGGGGGCTGAAGCGATATCCGAAACAACGATTCCGACGACCACCATCCCGGCCAGGGAAGAGGACACGCAGGTCCTGTTCCTTTCCCTGCTCGTGATGGGCATCCTGATGCTCGTTGCGGTTGCTGCCCTTGTCTATGGGAAGGGGAGGAAATAATGCAGGACAAGATAACTCTGGACAGGGAGACCTTCAAGGCCCTTGCGATGGACACCAGGGTAAAGATACTGAAGAAGCTGGACGAGAACTACCAGTACACTCTGACGGACCTGGCCGGTGAGATGGACATGGCCCCCTCCACCATCAAGGAGCACCTGGACAAACTGCTCGAGGTTGAGCTGATTAAGCAGGTGGAAAGAGGCAAGAAATGGAAATATTATAGGTTGACTGACAAGGGAAAAAAGATTCTTAATCCATATGAAAAAAGAGTGATGATAGTCCTGGCTGCTAGCATGCTCTTCCTCTTCGGAGTCGTCTACCGCCTTATCTATATGATGGGCGGTCTTATTAGACCAGTGGCTGTGCAAGCGCCGTCTGTTCTTGCGGGGACTGCCGAGAAAGCGATGACCACCGCCCCCGCCGAAGATATGAAGTATGCTGACATGGCGCTTAGCTCAGGAAGAAATGCTGTTGAAGAAGCGACAAGCACGATAATCGAAACAACAAGCACAATCCCGGCAGAATTCCCGGTCATGGAAATCCCCTATGCCGAATTAGTCCTCGCGCTGGTTCTGACTCTAATTGCAGGGATATGTATAGGATATTTAGTCAGGAGAAGAATATCTTAACATCATGAAGATTGGAATATTCACCGACACCTATTTTCCGCAGATCAACGGCGTAACCTTCACGATAAAGGCCTGGAAGGATAGACTTAAGGAGACGCATGATGTATCCATCTACTATCCTGACGGCAAATACAAGCCGGAGCATGACGAGTTTCCCTTCAAGTCCATGGAGTTCAAGTTCTACAAGGGCTACAAGGTCGCCTTTCCTGTTGACGTATCAAGGAAGGCAAAGGACCTGGACATAGTCCACATCCACGGGCTGTTCTCGATGGCCCTGGCTGGGCTTTACGTCTCAAAAAGATACAGGCTGCCAAGGATTCTCACATACCATACCCCTGCCGACCAGTACATCAGCTATATGACCAAGAACAAGACCCTCCAGAGCAGCCTGATGAAGCTCTATAACCTCTGGGAGAGGAAGCTGCTGAATTCCTGCGATGTTGTTACCTGCCCGTCAAAGCCAATCAGGGAGATGTTATTGAAGAAGGGCGTAAATGATGTTACGGTTCTCTCTAATGGCATAGACCTGGAGTTCTTCAAACCAGCCAACCCGGAACCGTTCAGGAAGAAATTCGGGATTAAGACGGGGAAGGTCATAGGATTCTGTGGTCGCTTCGGCTATGAAAAGCACCTGGAGGATTTGATAGGTATAGCTGATGAATTCGACGGTGAGATTCTGATTGCCGGAGTGGGTCCTGCTGAGGAGCACTTCAAGAAACTTGGTAAGGGAAAGAAAAACGTGAAATTCATCGGATTCCTAACGAGAGAAGAACTGCTTGAGTTCTACTCCTGCCTGGACGTCTTTGTGTTTCCATCAACGGCAGAAACCCAGGGCCTGGTTGCCTTGGAGGCCATGGCCTGCGGAACTCCAGTAGTCGGGGCTGATGCAATGGCCCTGAAGGATACCATTCAGGAGGGGGTCAATGGCTACAGGTATAATCAGGGCGACCTGAAGAAACTGATGCAGCTGATTGACAAGGCCTACAAGAACAAGGATGAGCTGGCCAAGAACGGCCTTGAGACGGTGAAGGAACACTCGCTGCACAATACTGTCGAGAAACTGAACGAAATCTACGAGAAATTAGCTGGTCTTTGAACCCAGCCCGATGCTGTCCCTGACTATTGTCTTTATCTCATTGGGGGGGTAGCCTAACCTTATCAGCCTTGTCGTGCCTCTTACCCCCTTGCCTGACGCCCTCAGAGTAATCATGCCCAGCATTTCTAATTCGTTCAGATAGTCTGAAAACTGCCTCATGGTTCTCGGGTTCCTGTCCAGTGAATTGCAGTTGCCTTCATAGGCCTCATACACCTCGCCGCTGAAGAGGTCGCCATTATGTATCCCTGAAAGCCTCTTGTACATGCCCCCCTGCAATGCAAGCGCCGCTATGGAGTACATGACAATCTGCTGGTGCTCGGGGAGGGTGCTTATGGCCTCGGCCATTATGTCAGTCTCCACTGCATTCTTCGCCTTCCCGACGTCATCAGCAGTAACCTTCTCCCTCCCGGAGTCCTGTGCTATCTCCCCCGCCTTCTGCAACAGCTTTAATGCGTATCTGGCATCACCGTCCTGGGCCGCAAACGCCGAAATCCTCGAGATGGCGGAATCGTCCATGGTCTTCTTCTGGAATCCCGCTGCTACCCTCTGCTTCAGGATGCTCTTCAGCTGCATGGCGTTGTAGGGCTTAAACAACCTTTCCTCCTCGCACAGCGTGCTTTTTGTCCGGGGGTCCAGTCTTTTCTTAAATCTTGCATCGTTCGATATCCCTATTATTGAGAGTGAGCCGGACTTTATCTCGTCGTTTATCCTGGTTAAGAGGTAAACGACGTCATTCAGGCCATTAGTTATCATGTCAATCTCGTCGAGAATGACTACGATGTTAAGGCCGTTGTCTTGGATGACCTTCAGGAGCCTTTCGTACAAATCAGCGGGGTCCATGCCCTTCAGCCCTTTATCGGACCTGTCAGAAAGAGGGATGCTCTTCAGCCCCTCCGTATTAAGGGCCGCGTCCTCCAGAATCTTCAGGAAAACCTGGTATTTCGAGTTCCTTACCTTACAGTTCATATACACGACTCCTACTATAACGTTGTTGGAATTCTTCTCCGGCTTCTGGACGAATTCCTCCAGTTTCCTGAGAACGTATTTTACCGAGACTGTCTTTCCTGTGCCCGTCTTT
>JAHIKS010000102.1 GCA_018897475.1 Candidatus Altarchaeota archaeon | reverse complement strand
CTGGGTTATGTTCTCGGCTATGTTATCTCGAACGTAATCAGGAAGCTGCTGACCATAAACAAACTGGAGAAAGGCCTTGTGAGATACGGGGCAGTGACTTCCGAGCTGTGGGCTTCGATAGTCAGCTTCGTGGCACAGTCCGCAAAGTGGTGGTTTGTAATCCTGATAGTCGTTTCAGCGTACCAGAACGCATTCCAGGTGGACTCAATACAAGACCCCATAGTCATGTTCTTCTACTTCGTGAACAGTCTCCTTCTGTTGGCCCTCCTTACGATCGGGGGCCTGCTCATTGGTGGAGTACTCTATAAGATAACAAAGGATTTCCTGATAAGTATCGGTCTCGAGTCCGAACTGGGGAAGCACAGGGTTGCCGATTCCATTGGTGGGATTCCAATCTCGAACATACTTGCATCGATTGTTAAATGGTATACTGTACTCGTTTTCATATGGCAGGGTCTTGTTATATTCAACGCGCCCTTCAGCATATCTCCGGAATTCAACAAGCTTGGGATGGTCATGGAAGGCGTCCTTGTGGGTTATGTCCCGGAGGCGATACTCGGTCTTCTTGTCTTGATAGTCGCCCTCATAATAGCGGACTTTGCAGGGAGCAATATAAGGAAGAGGAACGTCAGTTTCGGAGAGATTCTGGCCATGGGTGCTGAAACAATAATAGTCTTCTTCGGAGCAGTTCTTGCTCTGCCAAAGTTTGGAATCCATAACGTATCGATACTTGAGGACTCGTTCAAGATTCTGATGATTGGAATATCTATCGGACTGGCTATTGCAATGGGCCTGGGTCTCAAGGACGTGGTCGCAGATGTAGGGAAGGATATTATCAAGAGGAGGAAATAATCGTAGTATCTGGTGGGTGAGCAATGAAGGTAAAGGGTCAGAGCATTGGAGAATACCTTGTGACCTACGGATGGACAATCCTCGTAGTAATAATTATGGGTATTGTCCTGTGGCACCTGGGTGTATTTGGAGGATAATAAAAGGTGTTGCAGAACCTGAGAAGGGATTAGTTCATATGATGGGAATGACTAGTGGAGTATTTATACCTGTTTCAACTAACAGATTATTCCAACAAGAGGTGATAATAAAATGAGATATACTATGACCGGTTATGGTGCAATTGTAATTGGCATATCAATAATTATGATGTCCATAATCGCCGCATCCATGGGAACACCAATTGCTGTTATGAGGTCAAAGGCGCTGATGAGCTTTGGTGGATTTATGGTTGCTCTGGGTTTCGTAACCTCTGGTTGCTTTTCGAAGGACTCTGATGAGGTCAGGGCTGGAATGTCAATAGCTGGTGCGATAGTGATTGTCGGCACCATGATGCTAATTTAATAATAAAACTAAACGAAAATGAACCAAAGTATGATGACAGGATATGCAGTAGTGATAATGGGCGTTGTCATTGTGATGTACGCCGTAGCTGCTGCAGCAACAGGACAACCCCTTGCTGAGAAGAATGCCAGTGCTCTCTTGAGCTTTGGCGGATTTATAACGGCCATTGGTTTTATAACCGCCGGATTTTGGTCCACTGAGAATGAAATCCTCAGGACAGGGCTTATGATGATAGGTGGGGCCACTATAATTTCGATGATGTTCCTGCTTTAGAGTAGGGGAGCCAGTTTATAACCGGAAGGTATAGAATGGATGCCAAAGATGCTCAGGAGAGTATATCACTCAGAGAGAAGGTCAATCTTATGAATATCTTTGTCCTTTTCTCGGCACTTGGCTTTATATTCTCCACCTTCCAGCCAAGGGATTTTATATGGCTGATACTTGTCGAGTGTTCCATTCTATGGTTTCTCATTGAAGTTTACCATAACAGAAATAATCCCGGGGCATTAAAGAAGGCCGCCATAATGGGTCTTTCCCTGGCGCTTGTCGGGTTTGTGGCTGAAAATGTCGGAGGGACTCTTGGGCTGTGGGGCATATTAGAGAGTGTGTTATTCATAGGTTATATGCCGATAGAGGTGATATTAATCTGTTTCCTTGTTGGTTTTGCATGGTCACTCTATCTGCCCGGGGAATTCAATAAGAATTACTCACTCTATGATGTTCTCCTGTTTTCTATCTTTGGTACTCTTGGCGAGATTGCTCTCGTAAATAATGGTATTATGCAGTATAACGATGGTTGGGGGACCCCCTTTGTATTTGCAGGGTATCTAATGGTGTGGGTCTTACTGCACATCATAAACTATAAAGTTCTTCAGGATTTCTGACTGCCTTTATTCCCTGTATTTTCTTTAGGTCGGAGAGGTTCTTCAGGTCTATCTCTCTTGACTTTATTGTAACCTCTTTTCCAAATGTTACTGCTCCGTGTTCGCAGAGCAGTATGCACTTCCTGCAGGCATTGCATTTCAGAAGGTTTATTCGAAGTCTCTCAGCGCGGTAGAATGCTAAGTTGGGGCAGGCTTCCATTGCAGGGCATGGCTCGCAGTTCTGGCATTTTTCGAATTCTATCGTGACGGGAATTTTTGTCTTTTGTGATTCTTCGAAATCGGTTGGAAGAATTACTATGGGAATCTCGCTCTTCTGCGCCTGCGCAACGAGATTGCTTGCGAGGGAGTCGGCAATTCCATGTACTGTCTTTGCTACAGTGTTGGCTGTGCATGGGGCAACCACCAACACATCATATTCCTTCTTTGCCATTCTACCGGAGACGGGATAGCTTGAACCCTGCTCCGATTCAAGTATCGTCTCCACTGCGACTTTCTTAATCCTGTCGAAGAGGCCATAGGTTCTTGCCACCTCCTCCCCTGCCGAGGAGAGTGCTACTGTGACTTCGTCCTGAGATTTTTCAATCACCTCGACGCACTCCTGAAGGAGGTGGCCGGCTCCCGTTATGCACCATAGGATTCTCATTTCAGATTAAGTTATAAACGAGCAATCTTATATAAAGCATTCGTAAAATGAAGGGAGAATTCCAGGAGCAGATAAACAGGGTTGCGAAGAATATGAGCAAAGAAGACAACATCCTTGTTGTCAGCCATCACGATGCCGACGGGATTACAGCATGTGCCATAATGGTGGACGCCCTTAGAAAACTGGGCAAGGACGTCGAATTCATGGCCATTAAGCAACTGGACAGCATAAATATAGGGAAGGCCGAGAATTCCGGCAGGACTGTCGTATTTACCGACATGGGCAGCGGGCAGCTGGAGATGCTCATGGAGCATAAAGAGAAGATTGGAAATTTCTACGTCATTGACCATCATCCCCCTGCAATGGAATATGACAATCAGGTGAATCCGCACTTCTTTGGCTATGACGGGGGGCTTGATGTGTCAGGGGCCGGGCTTGCCTACTTCGTTGCAAAGGCTCTCGGCCATGAGGAGATGGCCCATCTCGCAATTGTTGGAGCGGTCGGGGACATGCAGGATTCCGATGGAAAATTACACTCATTGAACAGGATAATCCTCGAGGACGCAGTAAAGCAGGGGACGGTGAAGGTCAAGCACGACCTCAGGCTGTTTGGGAGGCAGAGCAGGGCGCTGGCCCAGATGCTGATGTATGCCTCAGACCCCATTCTTCCAGGGCTTGTGGGCAACGAAGCCTCTTGCGTGTCCTTCATAGAGAACCTTGGAATAGAACCGAAAAGAGAGGACGGGCAGTGGAAAAGCTATGTTGACTTGGATATTGAGGAGAGACGGAAGCTGACATCTGCCATGTATATGCTTCTCCTTGACAACGGAACCCCAGAATACATAATCCAGGGTATGATCGGCGAGGTTTTTACGCTATTGAGTGAGGAAAGGGGAACGGAGCTGAGGGATGCGAAGGAATTTGCGACCCTGTTGAATTCCTGCGGAAGACAAGAGGTGTCAGAGGTCGGGGTGAGAGTATGCCTGGGTGACAGAGACGAGGGGTGGAAGAACGCAAAAGACGCTCTCCAGCAGTACAGGAGGAGGCTGAGAGAGGGAATTGAATTCTTATCGAGCATGGAGAAAGAGGAAATGGATAATCTCTATTATTTTGATGCCACCGGGAAGATAGACGAGAACATAATAGGGGTTATAGCCGGGATGGGGTATGGGGCCAGAAAATTCTCATCAAAAAAACCTGTCCTTGCACTGGCTGAGGACAAAGATAACAAGGATATGCTGAAGGTGTCATCAAGGGCCAACCGTGGCCTGATAAGGAGGGGTCTCCATTTGGGTGAAGCGATGAACGAATGTAGCAGTGCCTTTGGTGGAGAGGGCGGAGGTCATGACATCGCCGCCGGGGCAAGAATCCCCAAGGAGAGACGGGATGAATTCCTGACCCTGGTTGACAAGATGTTCAAAAAGCAGCTGAGCAAATGATTTTTAAAGCTGCATGCCTAATTTTTTATTCTGTTTATTGCTCGTTCTGGATAGGGCGGAGTAAATCTTCCCTATACCACGAGTTAAGTACTGAGATGGCAAGAATTCATGCAAGAAAGAAGGGTAAGTCCAAGTCAAGCAAGCCATTGAGAGTTTCACCTCCGGAGTGGGTGCTCTATGACAATAAGGAGATTGAAGAGCTCGTGGTAAAGCTTGTGAAGGACGGCAATTCCCCGAGCAAGATAGGTATAATTCTCAGGGACCAGCACGGAATTCCCTCTGTAAACCAGATAACTGGAAAGAAGATAGGTCACTTTATCCAGAAGAATAATCTTGCCTCGGAAATACCGGAGGACCTGCAGAACCTTATCAAGAAGGCGGTAAACCTGAGGAAGCACCTTGAGAAGCACCACAAGGACAGGCACAATAACAGGGGCCTCAAGCTTATGGAGGCGAAGATACACAGGCTCAGCAAGTATTACAGAAGCACAGGGAAGCTGCCAAAGGAATGGAGGTACGAGCCCGATAAGGCAAGACTGCTTTAAAATGAAGTTCACCGCTGTCCTAAAAACGGAATCCGGGGATGCCCAAAGCGTTTCAAAGGCCCTGCAGATAGACAACGTGGATATGGAAAACTTCAGTATAGATACAGGGGCTGAGAAGGACACAATCGTAACGAAGATTGAGGCGGAGAAGATTAACACCCTGTTAAGCTCTCTCGATGACGTGATAAAGTGCCAGATGGTTGCTGAGGATAACATAAAGAAAATGAAAAATTCACGAGAGGTGAATTTTTGATTTATTAAAAATTTAACATTTTTAATATGGCTAAGAAAAAAAAGGTAGGCTCATGGAAGGAGAAATCCGCCTATGATGTAATCGCCCCCGAGAATTTCGATTCCGTAAGTCTGGGGACCACAATAGCCAGTAACCCGGGCTTGCTCAAGGGGAGGAACATCGATATATCCCTGAAGGATTTGACCGGGGATAGAGGAAAGCAGCACATCAAGTTAGTTTTCGTGATAGATAAAGTTGATGGTAACCAGGTCCATACAAGGTTCAAGATGTTTAATATGAACCCAGGTTATCTGAAATCGAGAGTCCGGAAAGGGGGTAGCAAGATAGATTATATCGATATGGTGGAGATGGGCGGGGAGAAGGTCAAGATAAAAATCATAACCGTAACCAATGGCCATATACAGAGCTCGCAAAAAAGAGACGTTACTGTAAAAATATCATCCATCATCAAATCCCACGGAAATGACAAGCTTAACGAATTCGCCCAGATAGCACTCTTCGGCAAATTAGGGACTGAAATCTATCACGGAATAAAGAACATCTGTCCAGTAAAGAGGGTTGAGATAGAGCAGCTCAGGGTTCTCTGATAACCTTCTTCTCGGTAACGTCAAGGATGAGGAATCTGTTTTTGGCCTCTCTTGTTATGTCTGATTTTTCAATGAGCTCCGAGACCTTCTCGGCCCTGCACTCCGATTTCGAGCTGAGAAGTAGAACTGCGAGGCTGGGGGAGAATTCAACAATCTTCCAGAGGTGTTTAAGAATGTCATCGAGCTTGCCGAATTCTGTAATGAAGGTTATGTTCGGCTCAATCCATATGATATCGAGTTTGCCGGAATTCACGCCATTTTTTATCACAGAGAAATTCTCCCTGACTGTGAAGCCCATCCGTTCCCCGAGCTTCTTGTAGTAGTCTAAAATTGCCTCCCGATACGTGAGATTTGAATTCCCGATGTGCTCTTCGAGCTCCTCAAAGTTTTTCAGTTCGTCAATCATTCAAACTCACTACAAAATTTTAATGCCGCCGGAATCTTGTCTATGAGGTCCGTTGCCATTATTGCATAGCTCAGGTCGTTCAGCGCCAGGTCTCCTGCGACACCGCAGAGAAACGCTCCCGCGCATGCCGCCTGCAATGGCTCAACCCAGCAGTGAAACGCCCCGATGATGCCGGCAAGGGCATCTCCCGTGCCTCCGACTGTCATGGCAGCATTGCCACTATTGTTGAGTTTGGTTTCCATGCCGTTTGAGATTATATCAATCGGGTTCTTGAGGACTATGGTCGCCTTTATCTTCCTTGCCTTCTTCTCGACCGCCTCTATCTTGTCTTCGAGGGTTTCACCGGGCTCTCCGAAGAGGATTTGGAACTCCCTTTCATGCGGAGTGAGGATGAAGTTCTCCCTGAGCCAGGACGGCTTTACCAGCTTCAGCGCGTCTGCATCCAGAACGACGGACTTATCGTTGATTTTTCTGAGCAACTTCTTTAACGCATACTTGCTCTCCTGCTGCTGGGAGAGGCCGTTGCCGATAACTATGGAGTCGAATTCCTTCTCCAGAATGGAATCAACATCCTCTTTTCCTAGATAAAATTCTGAATTCAGTGGTGTTACCATTAGATTAGGGTCGAATGGAATTCTTTCCGCCACGTAGCTGGGGCACATTAT
>JAHIKS010000006.1 GCA_018897475.1 Candidatus Altarchaeota archaeon | reverse complement strand
TAAAATTCTTCTATGTTTCCAATATTCCAGTTATTCTTGCCTCGGCACTGTTGATGAACGTGCAGATGTGGGCCCGCTTTGTCGGGGTTGATGTCAATAACCCGGGGGACCTGGGCATCCTCCAGAGTATTGTCTATAATATTTCATACTATGCGACTCTGGGTAATCTCAGCGGTATAATAAGTCCAACCACCTGGTACAGGCTCATGGACGTGGGAATTTTCTCTCATCTTATTGTCTACTCCATCCTGTTCATATCACTCTGTATCCTGTTCGGCAAATTCTGGGTCGAGACCACGGGGCTTGGAGCGGAGCAGGTTGCCGACCAGATTCAGCAGGGCGGCATGCATATTCCGGGCTTCAGGAGGGACAAGAGAGTGGTGGAGAGGGTCCTCAATCGGTATATCCCGCAGATAACGATAATCAGCTCCATAGCCATAGGCATGCTCGCTGTAGGGGCGGACCTTCTTGGAGCACTGGGCTCCGGGACAGGGATTCTTCTTACCGTAGGAATCCTCTACAGGCTCTATGAGGAAATCCAGAAGGAGCAGATGGCGGACATGCACCCTGCGTTTAGAAGATTCATGGGTAAGAAATAGGTTCTAGTTCTTGATGAGGAAGGGTTAGATAAATTCTCCCATAAAGCTGAGGAATTCCTTGCCGTCTATCTCAAGAATCTTCTCATCTGCAACGAGTCCAATCCTCTTGAGCCCTCTCAGCTTCTTCCCGAATCCTTTCCTTTCCTTCAGAATCTTTGGCATCAGCTTCTCTGCCCTAGTGAATTCTCTCCTCACATCGGCAACCCAGCGGCCCTTTTCTATCCTCGGCTTGAATTCCCTGTACTTTGCAATAAATTTGTCCTGCTCCCTCTTGCCCTTGTCCAGGGGGGGCCCGAGCCTGTGCTCAATTGGAGGTAAATCCCAGACCTCGAACTCCAGCAGGATTGCCGAGAGTTTCTTCTCGTCGGTCCAGGTGTCGCAGTTCAGGACCTTGAATTCATAGCCCTCTATCTGCTTAACGAGGGAATTCCTCGTCTTCCTGAGCTGCGAGTAGAGAATATTCGGGTTAATCTTTCCATGGGTGAATTTTATCGCAATGAGTTTTGTGCCTCTCTTCTTTATCCTCCCTTTCAGTTCCTTCTTTGTTGGTGGCTTTCTCTCGGGCGGGAAGAAGTAGTCTATGCCAGGCTCATCGATAAATTTCCTTGCGGCATGGATGAACCTTGCCATGCTCTGCTCCGAGACGGCTGCTGCAACGTTCCTGTTCTCGTCTATTGGGTCTATGACTATGAGGCTCGCCTTGGGGAAGAAGTGCTTCAGGGCCCTTTTGTTCTCCCATAGGTCTGCCGGGTCTATCACGAGGTGGAATTTCCACTCCGATGCTGCCTTCAGGGCCTTCCTGAACGAGCCGTAATGGATGCATAGAAGCTCGGTAAGATAGCCGGAGAAACCCTGGACCTTTGACTCCGCTCCATACACGCCGGTTCCCTTCATAAACTGCTTCAGGAGCATTACGTTCGTCCTCAGTTCGTTGTTCCTCCTCAGCTTCTTCCGGATATAGCGCGTATGATGCGGGGTTCTGTCGACTGCTGAGAGTGGTTTCCTGGTTTTGTAGCATGGAACTATCTCAACCCTGTAGCCCTTGTAGTTGCCTGCGACGTATGGGTGCTCGGCGTAGTCTATCTCGTACTTTGCCCTCAGGCTCTTGAAGACGGCCTTTCCTATGTCAAGACCCTTCTCCTCCAGCTCCTTTCTTGGCGTTTCCTTAGGGAACATGATGAAGATGTCTATGTCCTTATCCCCTCTCAGGTCGGTCTTCTTCGCTATGGAGCCAACCACCACCGGCTTTACGTCGAACCTCTCCAGTTTTTTGAACACTGCCTCCACTATCTCTTTCTCGTTCCTGTGCTCCTCCCTTGGAGGGGTTATTTCCCTGAGTACCTTCCTGAGGGTTTTGTCCATCATATCTCCCCGTCTATCTCGGCCCCGCACTTGGGGCATTTGGAGTCCTTTATCTGGTTATCATTAATTCTGAATAGATATCTATTTATTAATAGTTCATTGCAGGAATAGCAATATGTGTTCTCCCCGGAGTCTCCGGGCAGGTTTCCTGCATAAACATATCGCAAGCCTGCTTCTAAGCCGAGCTCCCTGACCGTGTGGATTGTCTCCACGGGGGTTGCCTTAATGCTGTCCATCTTGTAGTCGGGATGGAACTTGCTGAGATGCCATGGGGTCTCAGGGCCCAGCTCGTTGCTGATGAATTCGGCCATTGATTTTAATTCCTCTTGGGAATCGTTGAGTGTTGGTATAATCAATGTTGTGATTTCGACCCAAATCCCCAATTCTTTCATCAATTTCAGTGACTTCTTTACCGGCTCTAGCTTTGCACCGCATATCTTATTATAAAATTCCTCAGTAAAGGCCTTCAGGTCTACATTTGCAGCGTCCAGATACGGCTGAATCTCCCTCAGAGCCTCTTCTGTCATGAAGCCGTTCGTAACGAAAACGTTCTTAAGCCCCTCCTGCTTGGCAAGCCTTGCCGTATCATATGCGTATTCAAAGAATACCGTCGGTTCTGTGTAGGTGTATGCAATGCTCTTGCAGCCGCTGGCCTTCGCCTCCCTGACTATCTCCATGGGGGAGATGTCCTCGCCCGTGATTTCCCCCCCCCCCTTGGAGCTCTGGCTTATGCCCCAGTTCTGGCAGAATTTGCAACGGAAGTTGCAGCCCTGGGTTGCAATGGAATAGCTCAAGGTTCCCGGAAGGAAGTTGAAGAAGGGCTTCTTTTCTATTGGGTCTATGTGGGCCGCTATTGCTTTTCTATAGACTAAGGAGTGGAGGGTTCCTTCCTGGTTCTCCCTGACTCCGCACAATCCCCTCTTTCCATCGGCTATCAGGCAATGATGATTACAGAGGTTGCATTTTACTTTTCCATCCTCCACTTTCTCATAGAGCATAGCCTCTTTCATATTGATTAATTATTAGTTTTTGAATCTAATTTAGTTCCATGTCCTACATCAAAATCCCAAAAGATAGGGTTGCTGTGCTAATAGGCAAGGGTGGCAGCACAAAGAGGGAGATAGAGAAGAGGTCTGGCTGCGAGCTTGTAGTAGATGACGGCTCCGTGGAGATTCTCGGCGAAGGCATGGGTGCATGGATTGCAAAAGACATAGTGCAGGCGATTGCAAGAGGCTTTAACCCGGGGATTGCCATGCAATTGCTTAATGATGAATTCTCTTTTGAGCTGATAAAGCTGGATGACTTCGCCAACAGCGAGAAGGAGATGATGAGGAAGAAGGGTAGAGTAATAGGGCGGGAGGGAAAGTCCCAGAGGGTGCTAGGGGACCTGACAGAAACCCGTATTTGCGTCTATGGCAAGACCATAGGCATCATCGGAACCTATGATGGAGTGCACCTGGCGAAGGAGGCCGTGTTCAGGCTTCTGAATGGAGCAAGACACGCCTCAGTATATCGTTTTCTGGAAAATGCAAGGGGCCAGGGATTGGACCCTGAAGCGGAAACTTCGGCTCCCGTTGTCAGTTTTAAGTCCTAAATCCCATCATTATATATGGATGAGAAGGTAGAGGAAAGGCGCGCAGACGACCTGTTTAAGGAGTTCAAAGAGACATCCATAACCGAATTCTTCAGGAAAAATAAGGCCCATCTTGGATACTCTGGGAGTATAAGATCCCTCACCACAGTAATCCATGAGATGGTTACGAATTCTCTCGATGCCTGCGAGGAAGCAGGGATTCAACCTGAGATTTCCATAGGTATCAAGAAGCTCGGGAACAATCACTATCTCGTTAGGAGCGAGGACAACGGCCCGGGAATTCCAATCAAGCACATCTCCGGAGTGTTTGGAAAGATGCTTGCTGGCACGAAATTCCACAGGAATATTCAGCTCAGGGGCCAGCAGGGTATCGGGGTTGCGGGAGTTACTCTATTCTCCCAGACAACCACTGGAAAGCCAATGAAGATAAAGACCTCCGTAGGGAAGGGAAAGGTCAATGAGATAGAGCTGATGATAGACATAAGCAGGAATAAGGCCGACATCCTGAGCAACAACGAATACAGCCAGTACTGGCGAGGCACCGAGATTCAGTGCGAATTAAAGGGGGTGAACTTCACTCTAAGAGAGCAGGGCCCCTTTGAGTACCT
Source organism: Candidatus Altarchaeota archaeon (assembly GCA_018897475.1). Classification (GTDB taxonomy): domain Archaea; phylum Altiarchaeota; class Altiarchaeia; order IMC4; family QMZM01; genus WALD01. Next base: position 7,992 of record JAHIKS010000006.1, on the reverse strand, counting down.
CAGAAGGACCGCAATAGTGAACCCCCATGCAAAGATTACCTTTACCGACCCGGAGGGGAGGAAGACCGTCTTCGAGAGGTCGACTGATAAGGTCCCAAAGCCCCCGGTGGAGATAAAGCCCCATCCAAAAGGCACGGAGGTTGACGACCTCGTGAATATGTCGAAGATTACCGACGGCAGGAAGGTCAGCTCGTTTCTAAGCTCCACCTTCTCGAGGATGAGCAATGCCAAGGCAAATGAGATTCAGAATTTTATAAACAAGGGTGAGGCTCCATTTGACCTGAACAAGAGCCCAAAGAAGCTGACATGGGCTGAATGCGAGCAGATTACGAATGCTATAAAAGAGATAAAGTTCCTTGCTCCCCCTACTGAGGGATTGCAGCCAATCGGTGAGGACCAGATAAGGAATGCCATTCTCAACATACTTGGTCCGGAATTTGAGGCTATTCTGACAAGAAATCCGACCTCCCATTCTGGGGGCGTTCCCTTTCAGGTCGAGGTTGCGATTGCCTATGGCGGGCAGGCCGGCAGGAACATAGGCGAGGGCAGGAAGGTTGAGGTCATGAGATTCGCAAACAGAACGCCCCTACTGTTTGATTCTGGTGCATGTGCCCTTACAAAGTCAGTCAACTCAGTGGAGTGGAAGAGATATGGCATAAAGGATTTCGATAATTCCGCAATAACAATCCTTGTAAATCTTGTCTCCACATACATTCCATACACCTCGGCAGGGAAGCAGAGCGTAGCTGATGATGAGGCTATAATGAAGGAAATCAGGATGGCCCTGATGGAGGTAGGGAGGAAGTATCAGATATTCCATTCAAGGCAGAGGAGGGCCCTGGAGAAGGAAGCCAGAAAACAGATTCTGATGCGTTATAGCGTAGAGCTTGCAGCAGGGCTTGCGAATCTTACGGGAAAGGACGAGGAGAAGATTCTTAAGAAATTGAATACATTGGTCCTTGAGAAACTGAAGCTGGAGGCGGAGATACAGACCCTTGAAGATGATGAAGAGGAAGAGACCGAAAACGGCTTTGATGACAAGGAAGGTGAGAATGATTCCGAAGGAGGAGAGGCCGAAAACGATTCTGGGGATGAGGAATCCACGGAGAAACCAGTGGAGGAGGTAGAAGAAAATGGAGCGTGAGCAGGTCATAAAAAAGATAAACGGGCTCGGAAAAAGCATTATGAAGAACATAGATGATATGGAGAGCCCAAACGTGAGCATACCGCAGAGGAACATTAACAACATTACATTCAACAAGTCCAAGAATCTGCTTGAACTGGGTGATAAAAAATCGACCCGCTCTTTTATGAACGTTGCTCACTCGAAGAGATTCATGCAAACGGTCCTGATTGCAGGAAAATGTAGAGAATTGGTTGAGAGAGACAAGACTGCGAGTATAAGGGAGCTGTACTACCAGCTGAAGCATACCATTGCTGATTCAAAGGAGAATACCTTCGAGGACCAGTCAGAGAGCGACCCACTGGTTGTGGACCTTGAAACCATGCTCGGGACGCTGAGGGAGGAGCTGCATCTGAAGGCGGATGACAAAGGCACCCTGATAGGTAATATCGTGATAGAGGATTCCGGGGATTTCATAGACTGCTCCAAGCTGGGAAGGAGCGGCTTGTCCGTTCCCTCCATAGTGGAGCACTACAAGTTCCAGGACGTCAATGCAGACTATGTGCTTGTGATAGAGACAGGCGCTATGTTTGACCGTCTCGTTGAGGAAAAGTATCCGCAGAAGAACAACTGTATCATGGTCTCCACCAAGGGACAGGCCGCGAGGGGCTGCAGGAGGCTGGTTCATAGGCTCAACCACGACCTTGGTCTGCCTGCAATCATGTTCTCGGATGGCGACCCCTGGGGCTACTACATCTATTCAGTAATGAAGGCCGGTTCCATGGCTCTGGCCCATGAGTCCAGGAGGTTGGGAACCCCGCAGATGAAGTTCGTTGGCATGACAATGGATGACATCGACACATACGACCTAAAGAAGGTTACCGAGAACCTGAAGGACCTCGATAAGAAAAGAATCTCAGAATTGCTTCGCTACCCCTGGTTCCAGAAGAAGGAGTGGGTGAAGCAGCTCAACCTAATGTCGGAGAAGGGCGTGAGGATAGAGCAGCAGGCCTTGGCCTCAAAGTCTCTGGAGTTCGTGGCCGAGGAATATCTGCCCCAGAAGATAGAAAAGGGCCAGCTCCTGCCATAGCACGATGAACTTCATCAGAGAGCTTTTTGAGGGGAATTCTGAGCAGGACTGGATTCATAATAAATTTGTAAAATATAGTAAGGGGGAGTTCTCTGGCCCTTATATTTCCATAAAGAAAGCCGGGGCTTTCCTAAAGATTAGCTCCAGTGCAGATTACGTAAATATTCTTGGGATGTTGCTGGTAGGGACATTTTCAGGCAGTCTGAAAGTGGATGGCGCCATCCTATCAAAGGAGAAGATTGACACCTACCTCGATACCATCGGCCTTGACATAGTAAAGTCCGGGAAGAAGAAAGGGATTTTCAATTACAAGCTGACATACTCCAACGACTAAAGTTCGTTGGGTTCTTCGAACCTGACGAGTTTCAAGGTCTTCATCGTTCGCAAAGTTGCCTCTTTAGGGGTATCAGTGCTCCCCTTGCACGCATCACTGTCTGCATACAATCGGGATATGCAATTCACCCATCCACTGTGTTGTTGAACGAGATGGACAGTCGCATTCCCAACTACGACACAGAGATAGTCGTAGATTTCAAAAGGGAGAGTATAATGCCACGAGGGCAAGACTTTTCCCTATATAATAGTGAACTACACCTCCCAAAAACTACAGTTTTTGGAAGGAGCTTCCTGATTCCTCGACAAAACTTGCCCCAGAACCGAAGTCCTGAAGTAGAGGTCTCATCTCCACAGGCGTATGTTCGGACAATTCCTGCCCTACCTCTAAGAGAGCCTTATTCAGTATGTTTATAGCTGCATTGTGGTCTCTGTCCATCACTAAGCCACAGGTCGGGCAGTTATGTTTCCGAACCCATATCTGCTTGTAGACATATTGACCACATCTGCTGCACATCTGCGTTGTGTTCTTTGGGTCTACCTTCACTAATGTCCTACCAGCACCTTCCGCCTTGTAGGACAGCATCTGTATGAAGGATGACCACGAAGAGTCTACCGTGTTCTTGGCATTGTAGGTGGACTCTATCATCTCCTTGACCGATAGGTCTTCTACCGCTATGAGGTCGTAGTTCTCGATATAGTGATGTGATAGTTTGTGTAGAAAGTCTCCTCTCCTGTCAGTTATCCGTTCATGGACTCTTGCCAGTTTGTACCTCTGCCTTAGCTTATTCATTGAGCCACGCTTCCTCTTCGATAGCCTTCTCTGCTCTCTCTTGAGCCTCTTCTCCATTCTTAATAGCGTGTGCGGATGTTCCACCACCTCCCCGTTACTGTCGGTCAGGTAGTTTTGAATGTTCAAGTCGATGCCTATCTTTTTGCCCGTAGTGCCTAACTTTTCTTGCTCTTGCTCTACGGAAAAGATAGCGAACCATTTTCCGCTATCGGTTCGCTTCACATAGACCTGCTTTATTTCTCCTTTTATCTCCCTGTGTAGCTTGATTGGTATAGAACCAATCTTTGACAGTCTCAGCTTGTTGTCTATGATTGCGAAGCCAGTCTGGTTGTATACGAAGCACTTGTTCCTACCGTATTTCTTGAACCGAAGTCTGCCGACCTTCCTACCCCTCTCCTTTGAGCCTCTGAGTCCCCGCAGGTTGGCGTAGAGTTGCCAGAGGACATATTGCCTCGTCTTGGAGTGGACATTCTCCAGTGCGGGATGTTCCTTCACCAGAGCGGGTATGTGTGCCTGAAGGTCATACTTTCTTGGCACTTTCTCTACTTTCTTCCACTCTCCAAGGAAGTGGTTGTAGAGTTTCCTGCAACTGTCCAATACTTCCAGCATTTCCATTTCCTGATTCTTGCTCGGGTAGAGCCTGAAGCGGTAGTTGCGGTTCATCATCTCTGATTTTCAATAAGTTTTTCGATAACTTCACCATAGGATTGTCTTGGATGTACCTTCAACTTATCCATCCTTTTTTTGAGGCTATCTGATATTTTGATTGTTTTCCACATAGGTATCTATGGGAAGAGATATTATAAATACAAACTCAGCGTATATTTCGTTTATTTTGTATATTTTATATCTTCGCTGTGGTGGTCTGTATCCCCCACCAAATCATAGATTTGGAAGGGGACTTAGACCACTTTTAAGTTAAGAAAACAAACTATAAAAAAGAAGTTCGCTCTCATCCCACCACTAAAGGTGGTGGGCTTTCCCGCTCACCGATTCGTAAAGGGTGAGGCGGATTCCAATGCCCTTGCTGAGCTGTATTCGAGGCTTAGGGGGGGCGTACTGCTCCTTAATCTCTCAGGTGATGGGGTTGGCCTCAAGGTCAAGAAGAAGCTACCCAAGCCCGGCTCCAAGCGGAATGAGAAGTTCTGCACCGCTAAGATGGAACAGAATGGGAAAATTGTGGATGAAATTTGTTTTGACGTTGATATCGGAAAATTTAAAGAAATTGAAGTTTCTCATACATACACGATAAAAGAACTGATAATCCCCGAGGACTGCAAAAACTTCTCTCTGGCCAGGGCTCTTGCAAAGAGGAAGGGCTCCGTCAGGAGGAGTGTGAGTGTCGACGGCTGCGTACATGAGACTGAAAAGGGATTGCTTGTCTGAGTTTTATAACACAAAATCAATAGATTATGAGATGAAAATCTATGCTCCCTTAATAGTTATTGCTGTCCTGTTCATTGGCTGTATGGGCGAAGAGCCGCAGATTGGGTCCTCTAGCGGGGTAACATATACCTGCCCAGAAGGCTGGACCATAACGGACGAACTGGATTACGGGGGAGTTGGCCATTACAGCGCCTGCGAGAAAGACGGGGAAAACTCAAGCGGGGTCTTTGTCCTGTCGTGGTTTGGAATCGAACAGGGGCTGAACGAATCGCTGGGTGATATGAGGGGTACCCTGGAGGAGGGATACGGCGGGGAGGGGATGGATGTAGAGTTCTCCGAGCCGGAGGAGGCCGTCTTTAAAGGATATGACGCTCTGGTCTCCGACTATAGCCTATCCCTCGAAGGGATTGATTTCCAGGGCAAGATTATAGCGTTCAACTGCAATGAGAAAAGCGTTGTCATTCTATCGCAGGAGGCAGCGAAGGACCACGACGAATACCTGGCTGATTTCGAGAGGATAGGGAATTCTGTAGAGTGCGGTGTTTCTTGAGACGTATAAGAGTAATGTAGCCCCACAGCAAACTTCAGAAAGTTTGATGTGGCCGACCTTCGGTCGGACACACGCCAGACCGCAGGTCTGCCGTGTCATCACAACGAGTATTGTGGGGTTTCGCTATCGCTCAACCCCACTGAACGCATTATAGAATTCTAACAAGCTGAAATTCGGCCAAGAAGATGATTGTAGCCCCACAGTAACCTCCGGGTTCATTGGATAGGATTTCTCCTTCCTCATCCTAGTTGACCCATGTGGGGCAGATAGTTATGCCGATTGAGAGGATAAATATAATCTCTCCTGCGTAAGTTATACTATGGCGTCTGAGATTCAGGCAATCAGGGCAAGGGAGGTTCTGGATTCCAGAGGCAACCCTACCGTTGAGGTTGAGATTAAGACTGATAAGGGGCTCTCCAGAGCTATGGTTCCCTCCGGGGCCAGCACAGGGATTCACGAGGCGCTTGAGTTAAGAGACGGGGGCAATAGATTTCTGGGGAAAGGTGTTCAGAAAGCCGTTGGCAATGTCAATGACAAAATATCAAAGGAATTAACCGGTAGAGACTGCACCAAGCAACAGGACATCGATAATGCAATGCTCGAATTGGACGGGACCGAGAACAAATCAACCCTCGGTGCGAACGCAATCCTCGGAGTGAGCATGGCGGTCTGCAGAGCATCGGCATTAGAGCTGGGAATCCCCCTCTACGAGAGGGTTGCTGGGTTGTCAGACAACAAAAACCTTGTCCTTCCCACTCCCGCGATGAATGTAATCAATGGGGGAGAGCATGCAGGGAATTCCCTGGACATACAGGAGTACATGATTCTTCCAGTAGGGGCAAAGAGCTTCGGCGAGGCCGCAAGACTCTGCGCAGAGGTCTACCAGACGCTCAAGGGCATAATCAAAGAGAAATACGGAAATGATGCAATCAATGTGGGGGATGAAGGAGGCTTCGCACCTCCGCTTTCCCAGGCAGAGGAGCCGTTTGAGCTGATTCTGAAGGCCATCGGCGAAGCGGGTTATGAAAAGGAAATCAAACTGGGTATCGATGCTGCAGCGTCGGAATTCTATAATGATGGAAAGTATAAAATTGAGGGTAAATACTTATCTGCTGAGGAATTAATCGAATTCTACAATAATCTCATTGAAACTTATCCAATAATCTCAGTGGAGGATGTGTGCGCCCAGGACGATTGGGATTCCTGGGTGGAATTCACCAAGAAATTTGGTGACAAGACCCAGGTTGTAGGCGATGACCTTCTTGTCACAAACGTTAAAAGGATAGATAAGGCTATTGAATCGAAGGCCTGTAATGCTCTCCTACTGAAGATAAACCAGATTGGAACGATAACGGAGTCGATAGATGCCGCAAGGCTTTCCAAGGACAATGGATGGAACGTAATGGTTTCGCACCGCTCCGGAGAAACAGAAGATTCATTCATAGCAGACCTGGTTGTCGGCCTCGGAACGGGACAGATAAAATCGGGGGCTCCTTGCAGGTCCGAAAGGAATGCAAAGTATAATCAGCTGCTCAGGATAGAAGAAGAGCTTTCTGATAAAGCAAAATACCAGGGCGGGATTTGATTATTTCCTGCCGCCCCGCTTTCTCTTTCTTGCCTGCCTCCTCTGGATCTCGTGCATCTTCAGTATATGGGGCTGCGGTTCAGCTTTAGAGATGAATTTATCGAGCTCTGCATCGAATTTCTCATCACCCCTGTGCTTCAAAACCTCCCTTGCGAGAATCCAGTATATCAGCGCGAGGGAATTCTTCCCCTTGTTGTTGGAGGGAATCACAAAGTCTATGTTCTTGGTCCTTGTGTTCGTGTCGCATATTGCTACGACGGGGATGCCCATCGACCTTGCCTCCTTTATTGCCTGTTGGTCTGAACTGGGGTCAGTGACAATAAGGAGCTTTGGTTCAACGTAATCTCTTATATTCGGGTTGGTCAGTGTCCCGGAAACGAATCTCTTCTTTACTGCATTGTAGCCGGTATGCTTAGCAAACTCTATGATTGGTTTTCTACCGTAAACCCTGTTTGAAACAACAAGAACCTCTTCAGGTGTATACCTTGCGATGAATTGTGACGCAATCCTGAGCCGCTCATCTATCTTCTTTACATCAAATACAGAAATCTTGTCGGGCCTTACCTTGTAGATGAACTCCTTCATGTCCGCAATCTTGTACTTCAGGCCGATGTGCACTCCGTTAAGAAGATAGTCGTCCGATGGGACAAGTAGATCTTCATCCGATTTTGTTACGCCCGTATCTTCATCCGATTTTGTTACGCTCGTATCTTCATCCGATTTTGTTGCGTCCGTATCCTCATCCACCATTTTGTTCCTCTTTTCTACTCACTGTTATTGGTAAAACATCTTTTTCTAGCTCTATCCTTGCGATGTCTAGAGGCCTTGTCGCTTCCTTCGGCACCTTTATCATAACGGGGGCTCCCATCTTTATCTGCAGCGCTCTTGCGCCAAGCAATCTTGCGGTTTCGTATTTTGTGTATTCCATTTTTGGTTTCAATACTTCTTGTGATGCATTATGTCGTCTATAATCTCCGAGTGAGAGAGGAACATCCTCCTGCAGCAGTACCTCTCATAGTCAAGAGAGTCCAAAACCTTCTTTGGTTCTTCTCCTTTCTTTGTTCTTTCATTATACTCCTCCCAGTCCTGCGCAATCGGGTTTCCGCAGCTAAAGCACCTTATTGGAATTATC
>JAHIKS010000101.1 GCA_018897475.1 Candidatus Altarchaeota archaeon | reverse complement strand
TAAATATGGATTCAATACCTTCCCTTTGATGTGGTCTAAAATTCTCGTGCGGAAAAAATCTAAATTCAAGCTCAGAAAAGCTACTTGAGTGAGGATTCGTCATCTTGAAGATTCATAGAAGTATATGGAATATGCTTACAAAAACAAGTTTTACTGATTTTCTACACGGCTTTGAGAAGATGAAGAAACTCAGCTTATCCGATCCTCACATTTATGCAAATCCTCGCATAAATTAACTGTTGCCAACAACAAACACATAGCTGGGAGGTGTTGCCAACAACAAACAGATAAAAATGGGGCTTTTTGACGGGCTTTTCGGGTCCAAGAAGACTGATGACAGACTCGGCCAGCTGGAGGAGAGAGTCAATGCAATCGAGGAGCTTATCGAGGAGGAGCACCAGGATACGAAGGAATTGCAGGATAAGATACTGGACATTCTCTCAGAGCCCGGAACCACGGCCGAGATAGCCGAAAAACTTGGCAAGTCAAGAAGTTGGACTTCCTATATACTAAACCAATTGGAAAAGAAGGGTAATGTCAGGGAGAAAGGAATGTGTGGGAGGGAGATTCTCTATGAGAAGGTTGAGAGGTTAAGGTAAGATGAACGTCATCGATTATGGGGACAAGGGGGAGGTACAGAAGCTCCTGAACCGCTCGGCCATGGGCTTGGAGGATGCATCAGTTGCAGTAAAGCCGATTCTAAATGATGTCAGAGATGGTGGAGATTACGCCCTCTCCACATATACGAAGAAGTTTGACGAATTTGAACTCAATCTGGACAATATCAGAATCTCCTCCAAGGAGATTGATGCCGCCTACTCAAGAGCAGACAAGGGGCTGATTAAGGCACTGACGCATGCCAAATCAAACATAGAGAAATTCCACAGGGAGCAGCTGAGGCAGATAAAGAGAGAATGGAAGACTGAGGTGGAAAGAGGGGTTTCCATCTCCGAGAAAACGATTCCGATGGATAGCGTGGGCTGCTACGTTCCTGGAGGCAGGGCGCCGTATCCCTCCACCGTTCTCATGACCGTAATTCCGGCGAGGATTGCGGGGGTCAAGAGAATTGCGGTCTGCTCGCCTCCCAAGATATCGGATGATATTCTCGCAGCGTGCAAAATCGCAGGGGTAGATGAGGTCTACAGAGTCGGGGGGGCGCAGTCAATTGCTGCAATGGCCTACGGAACGGAGACCATAAAGCCGGTCAGCAAGATTATAGGGCCTGGAAACGTCTATGTGATGGCCGCCAAGATGCGGGTCTATGGCAAAGTGGATATTGACAGTCCAGCGGGGCCGTCAGAAATCCTGATAATAGCCGACAAGTCAGCAAACCCAGAGTTCATCCAGGCCGACCTTCTGGCGCAGGCGGAGCACGACCCGGATGCGCAGGCTGTGGTGGTTACGGATTCTAAAGAGCTGGCGAAAAAGATTGATGGAACCGTTGTATTAACAAAAACTATAAGCGAATGCATAGAATTCGCAAACGACTACGCTCCAGAGCACCTTGAGATAATGTGCAGGAACCCGGAGAAGGTCTCGCAGAAGATTAGGAATGCGGGGGCAATCTTCCTGGGAGATTACTCTCCGGTGGCTGCGGGGGACTACTGCTCCGGCGGGAATCACGTCCTTCCCACCGCTGGAACTGCGAAATTCTCTTCCAGACTTGGGGTTGATGATTTCCTGAAGAAGGTCTGCGTCCAGAGCCTGAGCAAGGAGGGTCTGGGGAAATTGAGAAATTCAATAGAGAGGCTCTCCGATGCCGAGGGCTTCAAGGCGCACAGGGATTCCGTCAGAGCCAGATTCAAGCCATAAATGTATTTTAATCCAAGATTCCAATTCTTTACAAGATGAAAGAGGAGATTGAGCTTCGGGGCCATATAATTGATTCTCTTATTCTCCCGAGAGTGCTGGATGCTATAATGGATCTCAAGGGGAATTTTCAGATTCTTCAACTTGACGTAGGGAAGACAAAGACCGACGAGAGCTATGCGAAGATTCTCGTTGACGGCCCTGCGGAGCTGTTCGACGAGCTGGAGAGGCTCGGCGCCCTGTTGCCCAGGGAGGAAGTGAAGACCGAAGCGGCTCCGGCAGATAAGTCCCTTCCGGATAAGTTCTATGGGACGACACATCACCCGACCTCCGTCTACCTTGGCGGGGACTGGAAGCCTGTGCAGGAGCTGGAGATGGACTGCGTCATTGTCATTGAGGGCAATAAAGCGGTCTGCAAGAGGCAGGGTCTCGTGAAGAAGGGCGAGAAGGTTGTTGTAGGGCTGAAGGGCGTTAAGGTAGAGGCCCCACAACGTTCGAGAGAACCAAGCGATATCTTCGGCTTCATGTCCTCGCAGATTTCTCCCGAGAAGCCAATAAACTCACTCATTAAAGACCTTGCAAAGGAGATGAAGAAGCTCAAGGACAAGAAGGGATTCATCATCCATGTCGTTGGCACAGCAATGGCGCATACTGGAGCAGACAGGGCCCTTGCCGAGCTCATAAAGATGGGCTACGCCCAGGCAATCTTCACAGGAAACGGATTTGCTGTCATGGATGTTGAGAAGCAGCTATTTGGAACAACTCTCGGGATGGACGAGAAAACAGGCAGGGTTCTGAGGAGGGGTTACAAGAGCCACCTCGTTGCCATAAACGAGATTCATAAGGCTGGTGGCATAGAAAAGGCGGTCGAGAAGGGAGTCCTCAAGGATGGGGTTCTCTATAACTGCGTGAAGAAGAAGGTTCCCTTTATCATAGGCGGCTCTCTCAGGGACGACGGCCCCCTTCCAGACACGATAACAGACGTCATGAAGGCGCAAGACGAAATGCGAAAGCATGTCCAGGGCGCCGACATGTGCATGATTTACGC